>JALRAS010000082.1 GCA_023262495.1 Bacteroidia bacterium
AAAGTTCAGTCCTAATGAAGGAAAAAAATATCAATGAGATTGATCTTGAATTACTCAGTCTTGTGGATACCGCAGAAGAGGCCGTTAATAATATCGAAAAATTCTATTCAAAATATTTGCACAAGCCCAATTTTTAAACCTTTAAATTACTTTCGGGGCTTGAATATAAATACTCCTGAAGCGTTAACCTTTAAGTGAAAAATTTGAAGGTTGCCAGCTGAAGACATGGTCATGTTATTTCCTTTTTTCAACTCAAAACAATGTCTGTGATAGGGGCAAATCCATTCACTTTTATCATTGAATGTTCCGCGGTTGAGTGGCATTTGATTGTGTGGACAAAGGTTGAGAAAGGCGCTTAATGCCCTGCCATTACGAGCCACGCAAACTTCGGTTCCGGCCACATCCACGAGAATTGATTTTTTATCAGGTATGGATGAAATCGCTAAATCTTGGGAGTTGAATAATTTATACCAATGCCCTCTTCCAAGTATTGCAAGTAATTCAAGTAGTAGTGTATTAGTCATATGTCAATAGTTATAGCACCTTCATCAAGCACACTTCTTATATTTAAGTGTGGATGCTCTTGCCTAATTTTTTTAAAGAATGATGATGAGATACTGCCATCGCAAATGTATGCGGAGGAAGGAAATAACTTGAATAGTTCGTCAAATTTTTTAATATTCATCTTATTCAAAAGCACGATTGAGGGCAAATAGTTGAGTTCTTTGAAGGAAATTACCTGCATAGCTGTATTGATCACAAGTTTATCTTTAAAAATCAAATAATTACCCTTTTGAGCAATTATTGGGCTACTGATTGACATGTTTAAATCGCTACTCAAGTGCTGGCTAAATTTTATACCGTGATTTATTTTGTTAGGTAGCAAATGAAAGCGCATTTTATCTTTATCGTTGAGTAATAGTTTGTCTGCGATCAATACACTTTGATTTCCATTGATAAAATCAGTTGCATGGTGTTTATTGACAGCATAAACCACAATTTTTTGTTGTGTTTGTTGTTCAATTTTCTCTAAAATTTGCAGTCCTGTAAACACCAAAGTAATGGCAAGTGCAGCATGTAAGTAAACCAATTTTTTCTGTTTCAGATAAATAAAAACAGCAATTAAAATACCGTAAATCATAAACGTATCAGGAGTAGTAATTGATATTTGATCGATAATAGCGAAGGGCAAATTTTCGAAAATATCAACTGTTTCTTTGAGCATCCATAGCAAAAAGTAAAGTGTTTTACCTGCTAACAATCCAATAGCGGGTATTTTAGATATGGCCAAAAGTAGAATCCCCGCGTATAATATGAGTGTTGAAATTGGAATGATTACTAAATTAGAAATAATAAAATAATTGGGAAACTGATGAAAGTAGAGCAGTCCAAGCGGAAAAGTGACCAATTGTGCAGCTATTGAGATGCACGTAACCGCCCATATTTTTTCGAGCCATTTGTTTTTTACAAAGTAACTCTCATATAGCATTGGATAAATACCAACAATCCCAATAACCGCTAAATAGGAGAGCTGAAACCCTACCTCGGTAATCATAAAAGGATTAATGCATAATAGGATGAATGCAGAGCAAGCAATGATATTGAAGGTGTTCACATCTCTTCGAAGTAATTTTCCCAGCGAAATTAAACTGAACATGGCTGCCGCACGCCAAACAGATGGGGACATTCCTGTAATCAGTGCATAGAGCCAAAGGGCTGAAATTGATATTAAAAATATGGTAATTCTGGCCTTGTTACTTTCACCCAAAAATTTTAGAAAAAAATTGATGACTAAAAAAACGATACCTACATGCAAGCCCGAAACGCTTAAAACATGCAATGCGCCCGTTGCAGCGAATGCACCAATGACCTCCGTTGACAGATGGTCTTCGTATCCTAAAATTAAAGCGGTTCCTATAGCGTATTCATCATCTTTGACACCTGCATCAGCAATAATTTTCAAGAGATAATTTCTGATACGATAGGAGAGCGCTAACAAAGTATTGGCCTCGTTGCGGTTGGTTTCAATCCAATTCTGATCAGTCAGGTAAGTTTGTTGGTAAATCTGATGAAATGATAAATATTTCTTGTAGTTGAACTCAAAAGGATTTTTAGAGGGTGGGCAATCCACAATCTTTGATTTGGAGACAATGATATCGCCATATTGAAGATGTATTGACCGGGTATCTTTTTTGAGATAAACCAATAGTTTTCCCGTTGTTTGAAACCACTTTTTCCCTACCTTAACGGCTATGACTTCGGCAGTGGCTTTTAGCGTTTTCTCTTTGTGCTTTGGGGGCTCAGCAATTTTTAATAGATAGGTCGAACCTGTTTGCTTACTGAAATGTCCGGGGTAATTTATTTCACGATGTAGGTCGGTTATTTGTATGCCAGCAAAAAGCAGAAACAATAATAGCGGTATCCCTCTGATGTATTGGTAGCTAAAATTATTTTTGAATTGTTTTGAAAATAGGAATGTAATAAGTAAACAAGTAGGAATGCAGAGCCAATGAATTCGATTGACTTCATGGAAATTGATGGATAACAATATTCCCGATAAAAATGCAATTAACAATCGCATAAATGGAATGCTGTTCCAAATATTCATGTGCAGAAAGCGTTTTTTGGTATGAGGTAAAAATAAAAAAATCCAATGAAATTCATTGGATTTTAATTGCTTTTATGATTTTACTTAAATCAACTTTTATTGGGTACATCTTTGTTTTCTTCGATGCCCTTAGAAGCATCTTTGAACTCTTTGATGCCTTTCCCCAAACCTCTCATTAATTCAGGTATTTTTCTTCCGCCAAACATAAGTAGAACGATTGCAACAATTAGTATGACTTCGCTTCCGCCAAGTCCACCTAAAAATCCGAGTATGATTGCTGTTAACATGTTAAAAATTTTTATGCAAAGATAAATAAAAATGTGCGAATTAAAAACATAAAAAAAGCGGGTAAAACCCGCTTTTGAATTTTAGAATTTAGCTCTAGTTTTACGTTTAACAACTTTTCTTCGTTGTGTCAAACTCTTGTACTTTTGCTTGTAAAAACTATTTTTACCTTTAATTACATAACTAAAACTTAATTGGGCTGTTAGATAATTATCATTATGAGTATCATCACCGCGCTTGTTTAAGTTGTCACCATTAAATTCTTGATTCCAACCATAATTGGTAGGATTTATTTTTGAACTTTGATCTGAAGTTAACTCCACATTTCTGTTTGAAAGATTCGCACGAAGAGAGTTGTAGGGTGTGCCAGGTGCTCCAGTTTCGTCTTGGAATATTTCTTTTGGATATGTTGACGAAACATCATCTAAATAATCGGTAAATGTTTGTCTGAACCCAAATTCGAAACCAATTCTGTAATGTCTGTTGATGGTGTATGTAAAACCAACACCGGCAGGTATAACAAATGCCACAGGCCCGTATGATACATTCTCGGTTTTGTACTCTCTTAAGTTATACCAAGTGCCACCTAATTCAGCCTGAGGATTGCTGTAAAGCGCTCCAACTCCAAGAAACATATAGGTTCTGAAATCTACACGCTTTTTACTGCCTTTCATTCCTGGACGGCCTGACATATCTGATGATTTGTAAAAATACCACTCCCCAACAGTTGAAAGTTCAACCATATTATTTCTAAAGCTAAGATTTCTAGAGAATCTTTCAGGGTTTGCACTTAAGGCATCATTTCCTTGAATCCGAATATAGTTAACAGCAGATTTTACAGAAATAGAGGGACTTAGCTTATACCTTGCAAAGCCACCAGCTGCTAATCTGGTTTGACTAACCTTCATGTCGTAAATGAAATCCCTTCTTGGTTTTTCTTCACCTCCAATATCGCCAAGATAGTTGGAAGCGCCAACGGAACCACCAAAGTCCCATTTGTATTGTGACATACCTAACTTAGGTAAACTCACTACTGCTAGAAAGATTATTATTTTTTTCATGTTGACAAAAGTATACCGTTTTTTGTTAACAACAAAACTTTTTGTGGATAAATATTAATAATGAATTGTTGAAAAGCCAATAAATTTATGCGAAAAATTAGAAAGGCCACTGAAATCTAATCCTTTTCAACAAATTCATTCTCCCATTTGGCAATGACCACCGTTGCCAAACAATTACCAATTACATTCACAGAAGTTCGTGCCATATCCATCAAACTGTCGATGGCTAAAATAACAAATATAGGTTCGGCAGGTAGATTGAATGACGCGGCTGTTCCCAACAAAATAACAAGTGATGCCCTTGGTACCCCTGCAACTCCTTTGCTGGTAAGCATGAGTGTGAAAACCATCACCAATTGAGCACTCCAACTCATTTCTATGCCTGCCGCTTGCGCCACAAATACCGAGGCCAATGATAAATACAAGGTGGTGCCGTCAAGATTGAACGAATAACCCGTTGGCATTACAAAGGATACAATTTTGCGCGGCACACCAATTTTTTCCATTGCTTCCATCGCCTTAGGTAAGGCCGACTCTGAACTAGTTGTAGCAAATGCTATTGAAACAGGCTCTGCTATGGCATGAATGAACTTCTTAAAAGGCAGCTTGATGATTAACCCAACAGGAACAAGAACCAACAAAATAAAAGCAACAAGCGCAAGGTACAGTGTTAAAAGAAGTTGCAGTAAATTGGATAATACTTCAAAACCCATGTGGGCTATCGTGTATGCAACCGCAGCACCCACGCCTATCGGGGCAAAATACATAATAATGTTGGTAAACTTAAACATTACTTCTGATAAA
The DNA here is from genome assembly GCA_023262495.1 of Bacteroidia bacterium. Lineage (GTDB taxonomy): Bacteria > Bacteroidota > Bacteroidia > UBA4408 > UBA4408 > CAIKXD01. The sequence goes on from JALRAS010000082.1 coordinate 4,759, forward strand.
CTTTCGGCAAATTCAAGTACAGGCATTCTCTTTGCGTCATTTACCATTGCCAATGCAATGCCAAAAATGATGCTGAAAATTACAATTTGCAGTATTTGACCTTCGGCAACTGATTTAGCTATATTCTCTGGGAAAATGTGTAAAATGATATCAGTCGCAGTCTGCTTGGTAGCGGTTACCTCCAATTTTTCTGTTGACGCGGGCAGTATTATTCCTCTGCCTGCTCCACTGATATTGATGGCTGCAAGACCTATAAATAGGGCAATAGTTGTTACAATTTCGAAATAAATCAATGATTTTATGCCCATTCTGCCTATTTGTTTCAAATTGGCATGTCCAGCTATTCCAACAACCAAGGTGCCAAATAAAAGTGGTGCAATTACCGTTTTAATCATTTTTAAAAAGATGCTACTCAGCACCTTGCTGTTTTCAGCAATTTCAGGAAAGTCAATCCCAACAAAAATTCCAATCACCATGCTGATAAAAATCCATGCCGTAAGACTTTTTTGCTTGACTCCATAAATGCAGAAGCAAATTACCGTAAGCCAGCGACTTGTGATCGATAATACAGAATCTAAATCACCAAAGTATACACTGATGGCAGCAATCAACAACAGCAGAAGTGCAGTGATTAAGAAATTTCGGGGCTTAAACATTCTTAGCTTAATTTATTGATTATTTATTTATTCAACAACTATTTTCTTGGTTACGTGCATACCTTTTTGGGATCGAATTTCCAACAAATAAATGCCTTTGGCAATTTGTATTTCCCTTAAATCAATGGAATAATTGCTGCCTTTAATTTGCGGTTGGGCAGCATAAATTAATTTTCCCTCCGATGCCTGAAATAAATCAAATGTGATGATGTCATCTACTGAATAGGGCAGTTCTATGTTAATTGATTCACACGCAGGGTTAGGATATATGTTAATGTTGTCAAATTTATTGTAAGAATAATGTGCGTTGGTAAGTGTTCCAAAGTAGTAAAAATTAACATTGTTATTGAATGGAACGGCAAGTGTATCTGACAGTTGATTGTAAAAAATATCGGCAGGGGATGTTAGCCCACTTGTTACCATAGCTGTTGCAGGCCCGGTAAAGGTACTGTCATATCTTTGGATGCTGTTGTTGCTCCAGCAAGAAATATAGAAGTTCCCGTTTTTTCCTTTGGCAATACCATCTATATTTCCAAAGGGTGTACTAAGGAGCAAACTAATACTAGAGTCTGCCAATGAAATTGATTTGATGGTCGCGGGTGTGCCCCAGCCGGCCAGCACTAACCTTGGATTAACACCGTCATAGGCATCGTAGATGATACCGTTTGGAGTGGTGGTGGTATTGTTTACAAAAATATTGGATTGACGGGTGGCTGTGTTGAAACGATAAATTTTTTTATTTGAAAAGCCGGTTAAATAGAGATTGCCCTGTGGGTCGTGGGTTATACCATTTAGAAATACTGTTCCGGTGGCAATACTTTGGTTAAAAATCTGCGCCCCTGTGTTTAAATTAAGCGCAGTAATAGACGTTGATGTGCAGCAATAAAGCGTATCTCCAACAATCTCAATGCCATAAGGAGCGATTGATAATGTGGCAAAAACACTTAGCGTGCCGTTTGCAGCGCGAGAAATTATCTGCTTGGTTTGCGTATTTGAAACAAGATATCGGTTGTTGGCGTAGTCAAACTCAACACTTTCAGGGCCATTGTATGACTGCCCCAATGATTGTTGAGCATAAATTGAGCAAAGGGTTAAAATTGTAGTAAAAATTTTTTTCATGTCTTAGATATATTTTTTGCCAATTTTAATCAAAATTTTATTTTGGTTACTATAATTCTGTCAACTATATTTGCATCCCTTTGTAAAATAGGTTAATATAGCTAATTATCAGATTAAAGTGTCATGGAAGAAAACAATCCTAAGATAAGTGAAGATGCTGCCTCTGGGGCAGTTGACAATCAGGCTGAATCAATGTCAACCAATCTTGTCAACGAGTCGCAAACCTTATCTGCCAACAACAACCTGAATCATCCAGCGTCTGCTCAAAATACAAATACTGAATCGGAGCTCATCTTAAGCCCCGATATCATTGAAGCGGAAGCACAATTAAATGAAAATAAAGATGAGGAGGCCGTTTCAGAGTCCTATGCGCACTTGTCAAAAGTAGAATTGCTTGATAAACTCAAGAACTTAGCTCAAACTGATGAAGATGGTAATGCTTGGCAAGAAGTTAGAAACATCAGACATGCCTTCAATGATTTACAGCGTGAAGAGCATGAACAAAGGTTGCAAGCATTTTTGGCAGAGGGGGGTGAAAGAGCCGATTTTAAATATGAAAAAGATCCTATAGACACTGTTTTTGTTGAGTTCTTCAAAGGATTTGATCAGCGCAGACAAGAGCTTAAAAAGCAAAAGGATGCTTTGTTAGCGGAAAATGCACATAAGAAAAAAGACATTGTAGAAAAACTTAAATTGTTGGCCGAAAATGCCAATACGGGAAATATGCCCATCAAAAATATTTTCGATCAGTTGCATCTATTGCAAGAACAATGGAGGGCTATTGGTTTGGTGGCGGCATCAGATAATCGCACAATCGGAGATAATTACCGTTACGCGTGCGACAAAATTTATGAGTATATTCAAATCGATAAAGAGCTTCGCGAACTTAATTATAAGAAGAATTTAGAGGTTAAAAAAGAGCTGTGTGAAAAAGCAGAGAAGTTAATTCTTGAGCCATCAATTAGAACCGCTGTTGATGGCATTAAAGCGCTGCAGGAAGAGTGGAAAGAGGCCGGCACAGTATCGAGGGAAATGAATGAATTGATTTGGGAGCGTTTCCGCAAAGCTGCCGATCAAGTGTACGCCAAGCTGAAAGAATACGTTGAAAATATCAGAGAAAAAGAGGATGCCAACAAATCCGGTAAAACCAATTTGATTCAACAAATGGAAGCCCTCATAGCACAATTGCCGGACAATAACGCTGCTTGGCAAAAAATGACCGAGGAGGTTGAAGCATTGATGGTGTCATGGAAGCAATTAGGTTTTGCATCCAAGAAGGATAATGAAGAGCTATGGGCTAGATTCAGAGCCCTAAGGGAAACGTTCTTTAAAGCCAAAGAGGCCCATTATGATCAAATAAAAAAGGTGTATCAAGATAACTACCGCATCAAGAACGATTTATGCATGAAGGCGGAAGAGGTGAAAGATAGCAACGAATGGAAGAAAACTACCGAATTAATCCTTACTTTGCAAAAGCAATGGAAGGAAACAGGACCGGTTAATTATAAACAATCAGAAAAAATTTGGCAACGATTCAGAGCCGCATGCGATCATTTCTTCGAAAGAAAAAAAGCAAACTTTGCTGATCAAGATGCTACCTATGCAGAGAATTTGAAAGCAAAAACAGCGCTTATTCAACAGATAGAGACTTATCAGCGTGTAAGTGATAACAATATCAATTTTGAAACACTGAAAAATTTTCAAAATCAATGGATGAGTATTGGTCATGTTCCTATCAAAGAAAAAGATAAACTAAACAATGCTTACCGTAAGGCAATTGATGCACATTTTGATGCGATGAGAACCGGCAATTTTGAGCGAAGCAAAGAAAATTATAAGCAAAAAATTGATCAATTGTCAGCTCGTCCCGACTCAAAATACAAGGTGAATGAAGAGATGTTATCCTTGCAAGATAAAATCAGAAAGAAAGAACATGAAGCGGCCTTGCTCGATAATAACATCGGATTTTTTGGTAATTCAAAAGGTGCTGATGCGCTATTAAAAGATACCAAAAAGAAAATTGAATTGTTGCGCAATGATATTAAATTGTTGAAAGAACAGCTTAAAATGTTGCGTACTATGAACAGCATTGAGCAAGACAAAAAATAGGTTAGCCTATTTAAATTATTCAATTGTAAAGTCCAGTTGCCTTGCGCATTCACATGCAATTTGTAAGTTAAATCATTCAATTTTTATTAATCATCAATGTAACACCTGAGTTTGATTAATTGACTGCTTTACCCAAATAATGTAACACTTAACAATATTAGAAAGCTCATTATTGGAAAGTGATAATAATCGATTGTGTTGTCATCAATTTGATTTTACAGTAAACAAACTTTATAAAAATGAATGAACTCGAAGCAGTAAGTCGCATCACAGAGTTGACAGTGCAGCTTAACAAGTATAACTATCATTATTATGTATTGTCGGAATCGTTGATCAGCGATCAGCAATTTGATTTGCTATTAAAAGAATTGGAAAGGTTGGAGCATGAATTTCCGCACCTCGCTGCCATTGATAGTCCTACTAAAAAAGTTGGTGGAGAAGTTACCAAAGAGTTTAAATCTGTGAAGCATAAGTATCCCATGCTTAGTTTAGGTAACACCTATAGTGAGGAGGATTTAATTGAATTCGACAATCGCATTAAAAAGTCTATAGGTGAGCATTTTCAGTACGTTGCAGAGCTTAAATTTGATGGATTGGCAATCAGTTTAACTTATGTAAAAGGTAAATTAGAAAGAGCTGTAACAAGGGGAGATGGTGTGCAAGGGGATGATGTTACAGCCAATGTAAAGACAATCAAAAGTATACCACATCAGCTCTCTCCGGGAAACTATCCCGATGAATTTGAAATCAGAGGTGAAATTTTCATGCACAAGAGAACCTTTGAAAAACTGAATGATAAACTAAGAAAAGAATTAGAATTAAAGGGATTAGATGAGGAAGAAATAGCAGAAAAGCTGTATAAAAATCCAAGAAATTTTGCCTCCGGCACGCTTAAACAGCAAGACTCAAAGGAGGTTGCAAAGCGTCCGCTCGATGCATTTTTATACTTCTTATACAGCGATATCCCTGTTGCCGATAATCATCATGACAGTCTTAAAATTGCCTCTTCCTGGGGCTTTCAGGTGAGTGATCATTACCGCTTGTGTCCAAAAATTGATGATGTTATTCAATTCATCAAAGAGTATGAATTGGAAAGAAAAAATTTAGGGTATGAAATTGATGGAGTGGTTATTAAAGTCAATAACTATTTGCAACAAGAGGAGTTGGGCTTCACGGCTAAAACACCACGATGGGCTATTTCATTTAAATACAAAACAGAACGAGCAGTTACACTCCTGCAAAAGGTTACCTATCAGGTTGGCCGTACCGGAGCCATTACGCCTGTTGCCAACTTAACTCCGGTGTTATTAGCAGGTACAACAGTAAAGCGTGCCAGCTTGTACAACGCAGATGAAATTGAGCGGTTAGATTTGCATGAGCACGATGTGGTATTTGTAGAAAAAGGAGGCGAGATCATTCCTAAAATTGTGGGTGTTGATCTGCTGCAGAGAAAGGCCGATGCAGCACGGGTAACATATATTACACATTGCCCCGAATGTGACACATTGTTGCAAAGAAAGGAAGGAGATGCGCTGCACTATTGCCCCAACGAAAATGGCTGCAAGCCACAGCTGAAGGGGAAAATCGAACATTTTATTGGAAGAAAAGCCATGAATATTGATAGTTTAGGCGCAGAAACAGTTTCAGGGCTGTTCGATAAAGGTTTAATTGCTAATTACAGCGATTTGTATGAGCTTAATAAGGAGGTTTTGCTCAATCTTGAATTTGAGGTGGGTGATGATGATGAGAAGAAAAAAAGATCCTTGAAAGAGAAATCGGTACAAAACATTTTGGATGGTATTGAGGCCTCTAAAAAAGTGCCTTTTGAGCGCGTGCTTTTTGCCATGGGAATAAGGTTAGTAGGCGAAACTGTTGCTCGAAAATTGGCCCAGCATTTTCAAAATATGGAAGCTCTGCAGCATGCCGATTTAGCAACAATCAACAACATTCACGAAATAGGTGAGAAGATAGCAGGAAATGTTTACCATTTTTTTAGGGACGAGAGGAACAGAGCCATTGTTGATAAATTAAAAAGGCATGGATTGCAAATGTCAATCGTTGAAGAAGAAGGTGTTGTGAGATCAAGTAAATTAGGTGGTAAAAGCTTTCTTGTTTCGGGTGTGTTTACAATAAGTCGAGATGAAATGAAGAAAATCATTGAATTAAACGGAGGACGCCTTGTTAGTGCGGTTTCGGGCAAGCTTGACTACCTCGTGGCTGGCGATAAAATGGGGCCCGAAAAACTTAAGAAAGCGAACGACTTGGGTGTAAGAATCATTAGTGAAAGCGAACTAAAAGAGATGCTTAACTAGCTTCAAAATCTTGAAAGAAAACTAAAGAATTGTTGTTTCACCATTGTCAATTTCTTGTTAAAAATAATTTTTTTTATTGTGTTGCCCTCATCATCTGCAATGAATAATAATTCTACTTTTGCAAGCATAAGAATAATCTCCAAAACAAAAACACATGGGTTTTTTTGACCTCTTAACACAGGAAATAGCTATTGACTTGGGTACGGCTAATACCCTCATTATACATAACGATAAAGTTGTAGTGGATGAACCTTCAATCGTTGCCATTGACCGAACTACCGGAAAAGTAATTGCGGTAGGAAAGCAGGCCATGATGATGCATGGAAAAACACACGAAAACATTAAAACCATTCGTCCGCTAAAAGATGGAGTAATTGCAGACTTTGAAGCTGCCGAAGAAATGATCAAGGGAATGATTAAAATGATTAATCCCGGTAAGCGCTTGTTTCAGCCTTCACTCAGAATGGTTATTTGTATACCCTCTGGTATTACCGAGGTGGAGAAACGCGCGGTAAGAGATAGTGCTGAGCACGCAGGCGGAAAAGAAGTGTACTTAATTCACGAGCCTATGGCAGCAGCTATTGGTATTGGTATCGATGTTGAAGAGCCGATGGGCAACATGATTATTGATATAGGCGGTGGTACCAGTGAAATTGCAGTAATTGCCCTTGGCGGTATTGTTTGCGACAAGTCCATACGTATTGCAGGTGATGACTTTACTGCAAATATCGAAGATTACATGAGAAGGCAGCATAATATTTTAATCGGAGAACGTTCGGCTGAACGTGTTAAAATTGAGGTTGGCGCTGCATCTGTTGACATCGAAAATCCTCCACCAGATTATGCTGTTCATGGGAGAGATCTAATGACAGGTATTCCCAAAGAGATTCACGTAAGCTATGTAGAAATTGCTCATGCATTGGATAAATCAATATCCAAAATAGAAGAGGCCATCCTTAGTGCGCTTGAAATGACTCCTCCCGAATTATCTGCAGATATTTATCGTACCGGTATTTATTTGGCCGGAGGTGGTTCCTTGTTAAGAGGCCTTGACAAAAGAATATCAATTAAAACAAAACTACCGGTGCACATTGCCGATGACCCTTTAAGAGCAGTGGCTAGGGGTACAGGTATTGCACTCAAAAATATTGGTAAATTCCAATTCCTCATCAAATAGTAGTCGGTTAGGATCTAAAAGCAATATTGGTAGATGCGCAACCTGCTTCGGTTTTTATGGAAGTACTCCAATTTTGTACTTTTTATTCTGATGGAGGTATGTTGTTTTTATCTCATTTTTCAAAATAATTCTTTTCAAAGAGCAAGTTGGATTAATTCTTCTAATGCCTTTGCAGGAAATGTTTTTACCACCGTGAATTCCATCAAGGAATACTTTGCTCTGAAAGAAACGAATGAGTTGTTAGCTGCAGAAAACGCTCGCTTGCGCACGCAATCGCTTGGTTCTTATGCAAAGTACATCACAACCAAAACTATTGTTGGCGATACAGTGCTTAAACAACAGTATACCTACATTCCTGCCGATGTGGTGAATAATTCGGTAAACCGTAGAAACAAT
>JALRAS010000083.1 GCA_023262495.1 Bacteroidia bacterium
AAAGAAAGTCAACTCCCATTTATTTATTTGTGCGGTGGTATAGGGACAATTTTTACACTCCCGTTAATTGGCAAATTAGCCGATAAACATGGTCGACTAAGGATATTTGGTTATGCTGTTGTATTGTCGGCAGCACCTGTTTTACTGATCACCAATATGGGACATATACCAGTATATGCAGCGCTGGTGGTAACTACCTTTTTTATGATTTTTATTGGTGGCCGAATGGTGCCCGCAACCACGATGGTTACCTCCACGGTTCTTCCTAAAAACAGGGGTAGTTTTATGAGCATCAACAGCAGTGTGCAGCAGCTGTCGAGCAGCATTGCCTCCTTTGCATCGGGCATGGTTATCGTAAAAAATGCCGGAGGTAGTTTATCGCATTACAATTGGATTGGCTTTTTTGCGGTAGCGGCAAGTTTTTTGAGTCTGTATGTAGCTCAAAAACTTAAAAACTCCGAAGGAAAAGCCCATTAATACTGCATTATACCGATTGCACATTACATGTAGTACCCTGTTGTGATCGCCTTATTGTACCAATAGCGCTGCGAAATAAAGTAATGACCCAAAATTATTTTCAGAGTTCCTCAAACTTACTTTTTCAAAACCATCTTTTTAATTTCTGAAAAATCTTCAGTAGTTACGCTCACAAAGTATATCCCATCTGCATAGGCAGAAAAATCAAGGTTTATTGGTTTATTGGATTGGTAATTGACATATTGCTCACTCAGCAATAAACTACCAATAGCGTTATATATATTTACCTGCAATGTTTTTCCTTCCACAGCTGCTTGCAAAAACACATCACCGTTTGATGGATTGGGATGCATAGTAAAGTCTTTTATAGCAGTTATGTTGGCCAAAGAAGTAATGAGCCCAAAATTACCCGATTGAGAGGCAGAGCAGCCTCCTGAGTTAGTTACGATAGCCGTATAATCACCTGCAACAGTAATATTCAAACTGGCACTTGTTGCATTGGGTATAGGATTACCATTTAAATACCATTGTATAGAATGATTGGCAGGTAAATTAACAGATAATTGGTTGCCGTTTTGTGTAATTACGGGTTGTGCCGGAGGAGCCAAAACAGTGATATTTGAGCTGCTGTTAGCAGTGCCTGCCGGACTGCTTACTTGTAACGTTACCTGATAGGTTCCAGGTCCAGAAAATACTACGCTTGGATTTTGAAGTGTAGAGGTGGCGGGATTCCCATTTTGAAAGGTCCAATTCCACGAGGTAACATTACTTGTAGACTGATCGATGAATAACACCTCATCTCCTACACATATGGCATTGGCATTAAAGGCGAAATTAGCTACAGGCGGACTGTTATTAGGTGTGCCTGAAATATTGATGTTATCGATATAGAGGTTGTTTCCATAATTATTATATCCTTCAAACTTAACTATCACATTAGTGTTACCAACAAAATTGTTGAGATTAACGGTAAAGCACGGAGAACCTACAGTTCCGGCAAAGCACCAATCACTTGCTTGTGTTGGAACAAAGTTGGTGGTACTGGTACTTACGGTAGCAAAGGATCCTGTGCCATTTTCGCCCCTTTGGAAAACCCTGGTAAATGTTTGCCCACAGTTGGTTGAAACGTAAATTATAAGTGAGTCGGAACTGTTTTGATTATACCTGCGATAAGCATGTTCAAAAGAAAGCTGTGCGGTTGACAAAGTACTTAAATCTATCGGTGGGCTCATGAAACCATCGCGTTGACCGGTGGTAGCATAGCTGAAAAAATTGATGCCAACCGATGTTGTTCCCGGAGTAGAACCAACTGTGTTGGTAAGCTGCCAAGTAATGTTTTCATCCGGATTATCAACATTCCATAGGCCAACGGTAGGCGAGTTGGGCTCAAAGGTCTCGGAGAAGGGAACAGGCAGCCCAATAAAAAATGAACCAAAAGAACTGGTAGATTCATCATTGGCTAAGTTTTGATCGGTATTGTTGTTTGGGTTGGTGGTATATGCTCTAAACGTATGAATACCATTGCTCACAAACATGGTTGGAAGTGTAATGTTTGTACTTTGACCGGTAGCTAGGGTACCTGTCCAGGTTTGAGAATAAATTGTTCCGTTGTCAACCTGATAATTAACCTCTAAGGAAGTAATTGTATTTCCTCCATAATTGGAAACCTCCACTACTGGTGAAATGGTTGCATTGCAACTTGTACCGGCAGGACTGATAATTTGTGATACTGAAACATCTCTATCGAGTGCAGCCGATGTAATGCAAAGCATGGCTTCATAGGCGTTGATTCTTCCAGAGCCAATTTGACCAATAAAAGTAGGATTTTGAGCATCAATATTGTCTGCGCTCGATAACATGCAGTTGATGAGTTGGGTGCGTTGCAAACCAGGTGCATGCGACTTCATCAAACCTAATAATCCTGCCACCATTGGAGATGCCATAGATGTACCGGTAAGTGAAGTGTAGCCGGTTGTTGCGTTACAACTTCTGATTCCCGTACCGGGGGCCGAAACATCAATCCATGTGCCATACTCGGAGCTGGGTGCCTTGGTATCGTTGGTTTGTGTATTCGCAACTGAAATCACGTTGTTGTATGCGGCCGGATAAAATATCGGATTCCCGTCTGTGCCGCTATTACCGGCTGCCGCTACAAGAATTGAACCTTGATTCCATGCATTATTACATACATTTTGACCGTAGCTGCTGTATCCGGCACCTCCCCACGACATGTTAATGATATCTGCCCCATTGTTTGCAGCCCAAATGATACCATTATAACCGCCAACCAATTGCCCATTGCAGTCACCTATCTTGATAGGCATGATGCTCACATTGTATCCTATTGAAGCCACTCCGGTTCCATTATTGGTTTGCGCTCCAACAATGCCCGAAACGTGTGAGCCATGCAAACCATCATTGGTTCCGCATGCCGAGGGGTCGTTGTCGTTATCTACCACATCACGAGGCCCAACAAACTTATTTACCAAATCGGGGTGGTTATTAATGGCATCGTCAGTTACAGCCACCACAACATTGGCCGAACCGGTGCTGATATCCCAAGCCAACTGAGCATTAATTTTCCACAGCCCCCATTGATTGTTACTACCCGATTGAGGACCTAAATCATTTGGTGTAAGAAAACTTACATGCAATTCCTTTTTTTCGGCATATTCAATAAAGGGCAGCTTGGCTATTTCAGTAATGAGTTGATCCACTTTATGTATTTGATCGAACTCTAATTGATAGGTTCTCACCAGCAAAGGATCATTGGTAAGTTCGGGGTGCAAATGTACGAAACGTGTAATGCCGAATTCATCTTTCAATTGCTGAATGAATGGAATATTTGAGAAATCAACAGTATTGAAGTTGTTTAAATCGGGGGCCGGAAATTTGATTGACGAATTTGTTTTAGTTTGAAAAACAACCTTACCATCTTGATACCACTGATAAACTTTTTGTGCTTTTGCAAATTGAATTCCTGCAAGGGCGATAATAACTAATAGGAGTAATTTTCTTTTCATTGAAGTGCTGATTAAAATTAAAACCAAAAATTGAGCTATTTTGTTTCAACAACGTTGAAACGCGTGGTGTGGTTTGGGAACTACTATCTCAAGTTTCGTTGATAAAGTAAAACAGCAATAATTTAAACATAGGTAGTTATTTGTTTTTAAAGATTATCAAAAATACTTTGAATTTTTAGAATCTAAAATTGTTTTGCGTAAATCTTTTCAAATAATTTAAAAATCATTTGATTCCCTTTTCGTCTTCAAACTGGAACTTAAATCCTAATCTTTTCCCGGTTTGAATACTTATTTTACTGCTAGAGTCATTCACCTCAGAAACTGTAATTTCTCTTTGGGTATCATAAGGTGGGGTATATAAGTCGAATTCTAGGGCTGCCAAAATTATTGTTTCAAGCAGATGTAGCGCTTTATCGGTTATAAATTTTTGACTACCAAAATCACTGTGCATCATGGTGATTTTTCGGTTTTTACTTTCCACAAAGTAAGATGTCTCCTTGTTTACAAAAACGCGTGCCATGAGGTATCCCACATCATTTATCCTGTAATACTTAAAGCTATCGGCCAAAAAATTATATACGCTAATCATCCCACAGAAAGAAAGCATGTCATTTTTAGTTACATAAGGTGTTTTTTTGATGTAATGAGCATTGTCAAACTCAAATATATTGGTGTGCATTTGAAATACCAATAAATCACCGGCCACCTTCAACTCAAACATAAAATCACTTCGGTCTCTAAACTCAATAGTAACACGTTTATCAATATTGAATGCCTCCCTCTTTAAATTTTCTGCTTCAGCTCTTGCAACATCCTTGAGTGTTCTAAAAGCATTGAGCGTTTCCTGAAAAATATCCTGCTTAACGCTGGATTTTTCTTTCATGATTTTAATGATTTGTTCTCTGAGGTTTGATTCCATTTTGCTTGATTTTAATAGGCTTTGGCAAACAATACCCTTTGCGTTGAGGGCTTACCCGAATATATACAAACACCATTCTCTTGTTTATTGTTCAAAGGAATGCATCGAATAGTGGCTTTTGTTTCCTGTTTAATGAGCTCCTCCGTTTCTGAGGTTCCATCCCAATGTGCAGATATAAATCCCCCTTTGGTTTCGAGTACCTTTTTAAACTCTTCGTAACTGTCAACAGTATGCATCATGCTATCGCGAAAATGCAGGGCTTTTTGGTAAAGACTGTGCTGAATCTCAACTAACAATTGTGAAACGTGATTAACCAGACCTTCTTGAGCAATCGTTTGCTTATCGGCAGTATCTCTTCGGGCTAATTCAACTGTTCTATTTTCTAAATCTCTGCCGCCAATAGCAATTCTCAATGGCACCCCCTTAAACTCGTAATCGGCAAATTTCCAGCCCGGCCTTTGATTGTCGCGGTTATCATATTTCACTCTGATATCTCTGTCTTCAAGTTCCTTTTTGAGTTGTTGGGCGTAGCTATTAATTTTCTCTAGTTGCTCTTGACCTTGATAAATTGGCACTATTACAACTTGTATAGGCGCTAATTTTGGAGGCAACACCAACCCTTTGTTATCTGAGTGCGACATAATCAGCGCTCCCATCAATCGGGTAGAAACACCCCAAGAGGTGGCCCACACATAATCTAATTTGCCTTCTTTGGAAGTAAATTTAACATCAAATGCCTTTGCAAAGTTTTGACCTAAAAAATGTGATGTACCGGCCTGAAGGGCTTTTCCATCTTGCATGAGCGCCTCAATACAGTATGTATCAAGTGCACCCGCAAATCTTTCGTTAGCAGTTTTTTTACCTTTAATCACTGGCATTGCCATAAAGTTTTCTGCAAAATCGGCATAAACATCCAACATTTTCTCTGTTTCCTCAATGGCTTCCTCGGCAGTAGCGTGTGCAGTATGTCCTTCTTGCCACAAAAACTCTGCTGTTCTTAAAAATAATCTGGTGCGCATTTCCCATCTTACCACATTGGCCCACTGATTAATGAGCAAAGGCAAATCGCGGTGCGACTGAATCCATCCTCTGTAGGTGTTCCAAATAATGGTTTCAGACGTTGGTCTAACAATGAGTTCTTCCTCTAATTTAGCTTTTTCATCAACTACAATTCCTTTACCATCCGGGTCGTTTTTAAGTCGGTAATGTGTTACAACGGCACACTCTTTGGCAAAACCATCAACGTGGGATGCTTCCTTACTGAAAAACGATTTTGGTATGAATAGTGGGAAATAGGCATTGACATGACCGGTTTGCTTAAATTTTTTATCGAGCGCCTGTTGCATCATTTCCCAAATGGCATATCCATGTGGTTTAATAACCATACATCCTCTCACAGCACTGTTTTCAGCTAAATCTGCTTTAATTACTAAATCGTTGTACCACTTGGAATAATCCTCTTCTTTTGTTGTAAAATCCTTAGCCATAATTTTTTTGGTATAGTATTTGTAATTTTGTTTACAAGTTCATTTTAAGGGCTCAAAAATAAGATTAAACTTTTACCCAATTGATTTGTCTAACCAAATAAATAAAAAAGACATGAAAACACTTATCTCCATACTGACAATCGGTAGTATTGCAATAGCGAGTGCAAGTTGTAATTCCACCAGACAATCGAGCAGCAGCGCGCAAGACGATGTTTATTTTAATCCAAGAGATAACAGCGCTTCCAATAACAATGGCTCAAACAATAGCTCGGGCAGTAACAACAATCAGCAAATAGGCAGTGATTACACGCCTTCCGGAAACAATAACAGTTCTTCGGGCAATTATGATTATGCCAACCCCGAAACGCAAAACAACCCGTCAGGACAAAATCAAGGTGGTAATACCTATATCACCAATAACTTCAATGATACTGACTTTAACTATGATGATTATTACGATTACGCCTATGCTTCTCGTATCAGAAGATTTCATTCAGCCAATAATTATTGGGGATATTACGACCCTTTTTATACTAACACATACTTTTACAACTACAATCCGGTAAGTTTTGGCACCAGTATTTACATGGGCTATAACTGGTGGGGTCCTGGCTACACAACTAATGTAATTTACAACCCTGTTTGGGGTGCCGGTTGGAACAATGGTTGGGGTTGGGGCTGGGGTTGGAATCGCCCTTGCTGGGGTTGGGGATATTCTCCTGTATACTCTTATGGTTGGGGTTATCCTGCTTTTGGCGGTTGGTATGGTTGGGGCAATGGCTTTAACTACGGCTGGGGCACCGGCTGGGGTGGCGGTTGGGGTGGCTATGGTTGGAACCGTCCGTGGGGATGGGGCAACGGCTACATGCATGGCTACAACAATGGTTTTCATGACGGTTATTTTGCCGGCATCAACAGTGGTAACTACTACAATGGCTTTGATAGAAACACCTATTATTACGGCCCAAGAACAAGTGCAAGCACGAGTGGTGTGAGTGGCAGAGGTTACAGAGGAAAAAACTTGTCTCAAAACTTTGAAGAGGCGGTTGGCGTTGACCAAGCAAGAGGTGGTATCAATAAAATTGTTCCTTCTAGAGATAATAGTGCCAATGTATCGAGACCTGCGAGTAATTTGAACAATGCAGGTACTAGTTCAAGACCAATAGACAACAATGCAAGACCTGCCGAAAATAATGCAAGACCTACTTTTGATAGTCGTCCAAGCAATAACTCGGCTACAAAACCGGTAAATGCTTCTGAAAGCAGACCTGTAAACAACTTTGACTCAAGACCAGTGAACAGTAACGATAGCAGACCGGCAAACAACTTTGACAGCAGGCCCGTTAACCCAAATGAAAGCAGACCGGCAAACAACTTTGACTCAAGACCTTTGAATCCTAACAATAGCAGGCCTAACAATAGTTTCGATAGCAGACCCGTGAATCCGAATGAGGGCAGACCTGCAAACAACTTTGACTCAAGACCTGTGAATCCTAATAATAGCAGGCCAAACAATAGCTTTGATAGCAGGCCTGTGAACCCTAATGACAGCAGACCAAACAATAATTTCGAGAGCAGGCCGGTAAATCCTAACAATAGCAGACCTAACAATAATTATGAAAGCAGACCCGTAAATCCCGGTAACAATAGACCCAACAGCAGCTTTGACAGCCGACCATCATACGAGTCAAGTCCAAGCAGGCCTGCAATGCGCGATGGTGGAGCAGTAGCCCCAAGCAGAGGTGGAAGCGGTGCTTCATATAATCAAGGTGGCAGCAGTAGACCGTCATACGGTGGCAACTCAGGAGGCAGCTTCTCAAGACCTTCCAACTCGGGCCCATCATACAGCGCCCCAAGCGGTGGCGGCAGTAGAGGTGGAGGTGGTTCAATCAGCCCAAGTAGAGGTGGCTCGAGCGGTGGATCAATGGGAGGAAGCAGGAGCAGTGGTGGCGGTGGCAGAAGATAATTGGCCAGAACAAATTAATATTAACTAATCAACACAAACAAGATGAAATCAATAGCAAAAATTGGTTGTGGAATAGCTATATTGTTAAACCTATGCACACATAGTGTCAATGCCCAAAACGAAGACGATGCACTTAGGTATGCATTAACTAGATTTGGAGGAACAGCAAGAAGCACAGCAATGGGTGGTGCGTTCGGGGCCCTTGGTTCAGATTTTTCTTCTATGACCATCAATCCGGCTGGCGTGGGTTTGTATCGTAAATCAGAGGTTACATTCAGCCCTGCTTTAGGAAGTACAAATACTAGATCTGAGTACTTTGGTCAAGAGAGCATGGATGGTCGCTTTCAGTTTAGTTTTTCTAACCTGGGGATGGTTATAGCCGGCACTAAAGAGTCGAAAAGCAATAAATGGAAAGGTGGTGGATTAGCTATTGGATACAATAGGTTGGCTAACTTTAACAACCGAATGATCATGCAAGGCAATAACATGAATAGCAGTCTTGCTGATGTATATAAATTTGAAGCGCAAGGCCTTGATCCTGCCAATCTACCTGCTTTTGGGACCAATTTGGCATGGAACACTTACTTGATTGATACCCTTAATGGTAGTTACATCAGTAACATGCCATCCAACATAAATAAAACTCAAATAAAAAATATTGAAAGAAGAGGCGGAATGGGGGAAACTGTAGTATCTATGGGTGGAAATTACGACAATAAATTGTTTTTAGGGGGCACTTTAGGCTTTCAAAAAATACGCTATGAAGAAGAGAGCAGCTACAGCGAGAATCCGGTGGACACTATTGTTGAAATCAAAGGCTTTACCGTAAACAATTTCCTGAATACACAAGGCAATGGTATCAATATTAAATTCGGAGCTATTTACATGCCCGCCCCATTCGTAAGAATTGGCGCTGCAATACACTCTCCTACGGTTTTCAGTATGCAAGATAGTTATAGCACTTCCATGTCAACATCATTTACAGATGGTTCAACCTTTAATGCCGGTACCGATGCCAATGCTGGTGCCGATATTGGTAATTTCGATTACCGTTATATCAGCCCATTCAGAGCTGTTGGATCACTTGCTTTTATAATTGGTAAATATGGATTGATTAGTGCAGATTATGAATATCTTGATTATCGTGAAGCCCGTTTTCGTGCCATTGGGTATAGTTTTATTGAGCAAAACAACATTATCCGAGACAAGTATAGGGCCGTTGGAAATTTGAGAGTAGGTTCAGAGATTAGACTTAATCCATTCAGCATCAGATTTGGTTACGCGCTATATGCGAGTCCTTTCAAGGATCAATCATTAATGAGTGATCAGCAGTTTTTTACTGGAGGTTTTGGCTACAGAACCGACTCATTTTTTGCCGACATTAGTTATGTGAGAAATGTTTTTAATGAAAGGCACTTTTTATACAACAGCAGCTTTAATCCAACACCTTCTCAAAACAATACCACTAGCGGAAATATTGTAGGTACCATTGGATTCAGATTTTAAATGAATTATTTATCTTTGATATCAACCCCTATAATTAGCAACAATGAAAAAATTAATCTTCAGTATTTGTATTTGTCTGTCTACAGCAACATTCATTAAAGCACAAGATTTGCGCAAAAACGGATCTCTTTTTGGCAAAGTTGAGTCGAATGGAGATGTGCGCATCAACGGGAGTTTAAAGGGTAAATTTGAATCAAATGGTGATATCCGCGTAAATGGCAGTTTAAAAGGAAAAATTGAGAGCAACGGTGATATTAGAAAAAACGGTTCTCTTATTGGAAAGGTAGAGAGTAATGGCGATGTTCGCATAAACGGAAGCCTTGTAGGAAAAATAGAAAGCAACGGTGACATACGTAAAAACGGCAGTCTAATTGGCTCTGCACAAGGAGTGAGAAAAGAACAAGCAGCAGTTATGTTCTTTTTCGATTTTTTTGATTAATTAAGAGAAGAGAAAAGGAATTTATTTGGACCAAGCAGGTTTTCCTTTACCGCATACATCACCAAACCGGCTGTATTATTCACGCCAAGTTTATTCATGATATTTTTACGGTGGGTATTAATTGTGTGGGTGCTGAGGCACAAAATATCAGCAATTTGTTTATTAGAATTTCCTTCTGCAATGAGCTTAACAATATCTAATTCTCTATCTGTAAGATTAATTCCTTCGCAGCTAACATTTACGGGAGCTATATTTGCGCAAGATCCTACTTGTAATTCGTGCAGCACCTTTCCGCAGAGAAAGTCTTGCCCTTCGGCAGTTTTATAAAGCGCTTCAACAATTTCATCTTTTCCGCAATCGTTAAGGATATAGCTTTGTGCTCCTGCCTTAAAGGAACTTAGCACAATATCTTTTTGGAATGTTGGTGCTATTGACAATACTTTCATTTTCTGAAAATTTCTTTTGGCCCATTGTATACTGCCGGTATTGAATCCCTCCGAAGTAAAATCTATAACCAAAAGGTCCACCTCATTGAGTTTAAGTTTTTCAAACAGCATCTCTTGATGTTCTACCCAAGCAATCAGTTTAAAGTCTGGCAATTGCTCTATAAGATGCTTCAGTGCAGTTCCTGCAAGATAATTACTATTGGCAACAACAACGTTAATTAAACTCATTCTAAATAATATTTTTTGCAAAAGTAACACTTGATTAAAACAATCAAAGAAAAAAATCTTAAATCATTCAAAATGTTTGAGAGGCAGCAGTACAGATTCTATAGCTTTATTTATTAAAAATGAGTCCATGATTTTAAGGTATAATACCAATAGAGTGCCTGTTATAGTTCAATTTATGGACCATTACAGAAACCTTTTGGGTATAAGCAACCAATACACACGCACTCGCAGCGACATCAATAAACTAAGCTGACCTAAGACGAAAACCTCATTCTTGAGGTGGGTACATTTTAACCGCATACTTTCTTAGCAAGATTGACAGGACAATGCTAACTTCAAACTTTCATAATGAGCAAAACTAATCGACATAACTGTTATATGGACAACAATTAAATGTACTAAACTTGCTAATCGACCTAAACTGTTATAAGGACAACAACTAAATGACCTAAACTCTCAAGATGATCGTAACTTAAAGACCAAAATTTGTCAATTGACCGAAAATAAAAAGTACAACTATAACGTTGGGTTCGCCTACGTTATAGTTATTATATCCTCAATATATATTGACATTGCAAAATTATTTTTGAAGAAGTTTTATCAATTCGTCTTTCGCCTTTATTTCGCTTTTTAGAGATGCAATTAATTCTTGATATACAGAAATTATTTTATCTGTGTCAGCACCATTTTTTAGAATAGAATTGTCGCCTAGTGAATTGTTTGAAGTATTATAAAAGTTTTTTTCAAAGTCAATTAATTTGTAAGGGTCAACTTCGAGTATATTTGCAATCTCTTCTAGCTTGCCTAATTTAATATCAACTTTACCATTTTCAATATCTGAAATAACATTTTGTGAAATATTCAATTTAGTAGCTAACCACTCCTGAGAATATCCCTTTAAAATTCTTTCTTTTCGGATGTTTGCACCTATAATCATATTATTTTTTTGTTTCGTTATTATTTGAAAAACCTATAATTTATAGGTGATAGCAATTATTTATATATTGATACTTTTTTGGCAATACTTCATTTTTGTGCAAACAAATTTAATAAAAAAAATATGAAAAAAATAAAACTTTTCTCAATTAGTGCATTGTTTATATCATTTTCAATAATCTTAAATTCATGTGCAAAAAAAGGATGTACAGACAGTAATGCGGATAATTATACACAAGATGCCAAAGAAGATGATGGAACTTGTACATATACTGGAAGTGTAGTTGTTTGGTGGGGTAAAACACTCTCAGATTCAGCACAAGCTTATGGACTAACTGCAATTAAAGTATATACCGATGGCGCATTTTTGAGCACAAACGCAACTTCTACATACTGGACTGGGGCACCATCTTGTGGCGCAAACGGCTCTGTAACATATAAAAAAAATTTGGGAAAAAACAAAACTGGTTCAGTTAGTATTGGCTTGAAGGATGAAAATGGAAACGAGTTAGGAAAAGCTGAATCTCAAACACTTACAGGTGGTCAATGTGTGACAGTTGAGATACCATGGTAATAATTTACTGTTTTAAATTTTTTCAAAAAACGCTTCTGATTAATTTCAGAGGCGTTTTTGTTTTATCCCAAACCATGCAAACTTTCAGCGCACATAAGACTTGGGACATTGGCAATAGGCGGGGTTTCGTCTCCGCTTGACAGTTTTGTGGTAGCCGAAAGTTCAGTTCTCCGAACTATCTTTTGTGCTGAAAATCCCGCCCATCGTCAATCTGCAAATCGGTATAAATTTTTAATCAGTATTTACCACTGTAAGAATTGTTAAATTATTGGTGTAATTTATGTGTTAATTAAATGACAATTGCAGTATCGTTTATGCCCTAAATGATTAGCATCAAACCATCATCAGTCATCATTAAAACGAAGATAAGGGCCTATTTTTTTTAGAAGTGCTTCATTAGTTGCAATACACTTTTTCAAATCAGAAAGTTGTGCGTATTTGCCATGTGTTTTGCGATAATTGACCA
>JALRAS010000084.1 GCA_023262495.1 Bacteroidia bacterium
CTCCATTTTTTCGAAATCAATTTCTTCGAGCATTTTTTCAGAATTATCGAGCACAGTCAACAGCGAGTCAATGATTCTTGTTTCGGCATTCTCAATCTTTGATCCACATGAAAATAGTAAAGATAAGGTGACAGTAATAACTATATAATGAATGATTCTTTGCATAACTCTTTAATTGATTAAATCGAAACCGGTATATTTAACTAATACTTCAGGCACCTTTATTCCATCAGGTGTTTGATTATTTTCGATGATCGCTGCAACAATGCGTGGCAAGGCCAAAGCACTTCCGTTGAGGGTATGTGCCAAGGCAGGTTTGTTACTTCCTTCGCGGTAACGCAATTTTAAACGATTTGCCTGAAAACTTTCAAAGTTAGAAACCGAACTTACTTCTAACCATTTTTCTTGCGCTGCACTGTATACCTCCATGTCGTAGGTGAGGGCTGAAGCAAAACTCATATCGCCACCACAAAGGCGCAAAATTCGGAAAGGCAATTGTAATTGTTGAAGAAGCCCTGCTACGTAGTTGCGCATCTCTTCCAATGTTTCGTATGATTTATCAGGATGTTGTATTTGCACAATCTCCACCTTATCAAACTGATGTAAGCGATTTAACCCTCGCACATCCTTACCATAGGAACCTGCCTCTCTGCGAAAGCAAGGAGTATAAGCCGTATTTTTAATTGGTAAGTCTTCTGCCTTTACAATTACATCTCGGTAAATATTGGTCACCGGCACTTCGGCTGTTGGAATTAAATAATATTCGTCAGCACCCACATAATACATTTGTCCTTCCTTGTCGGGCAATTGACCGGTGCCGTATCCGGAGTCTGCATTTACCAATATTGGAGGTTGCACCTCGGCATAACCTGCCTCTGCTGCCTTGTCTAAGAAAAAATTGATTAATGCACGCTGTAGCTTAGCGCCCTTACCTTTATATACCGGGAAACCTGCACCTGTAAGTTTCACGCCCAATTCAAAATCAATGATATCGTATTTTGCACACAAATCCCAATGCGGGGCTGCTTTTTCATGAAGTTTAGGGATATCGCCCTGCGTAAGCACCACCTCATTGTCGTTGGCTGTTTTTCCCTGTGGCACACTTTGATGCGGTAAATTAGGTAACTGCACCAATATATCATGCAGCTCTTTTTCACATTGCTCCAAGGCCTCCTGCAACTCCTTACTTTTTTCTTTCAAATTGGCAGTTTCAGTTTTCAGTGCAACGGCTTCCTCTTTTTTACCCGCTTTCATGAGTGCTCCAATTTGCTCCGATAATTTATTGCCTTGTGACAACATTTCATCGAGCTGATTTTGGATTCGTTTACGATCATTATCTTTTTCAATCACCGAGTCAACCAACTCAATGTGTTTGAAGTTCTTTTTTTGCAGGCGCTGTTTCACCTCGTCCTTATTCTCGCGCAGATAATTGGCTACTAACATAATTTGATGATGTTTCTTTTCGAATTAATTTAAACCTCAAAAGTAATTAAAAATAAGGATGAATGGAATAAGTATGATTTAACAACCGCTCAATTTTGCAAAATTTAGAGTTTTGGTCTAATTCCAAAAGCAGCTGTATTTTGGTTCAAACTTACATACTCGAGCCATTAAAAAATTCATTCGGAATTTCTATTTTTTCATTGCGTTTATCCCAAAAGAAAGTGGTCAGAAAGGTATTATTGTTTTTTTTTCATCATTAATTTCTTTGCCTACACGAATTGATTTAACATAAGCATATCCTTATATTTTAAAACGCAACACCACTTAATAAAGTCACAGCGTACATTATTTTTCTATTTTTGTTCAACAAATTTAAAGCTATGCAATTATCTAAAATTACCGCCTCTGTTTGTTTGTGCTTGTTTATACAAGTATCGAACGCACAAACCATTACCAACAAAAAAAATGGTGGATTCATTTTCACCCCCGAAAAAGAAATCAATTACACTGCTGTAAAGAACCAATACAAAAGCAGCACTTGCTGGAGTTTTTCTACCTTATCATTTTTAGAATCAGAATTGGCACGCATGGGCAAACCGGTGGTTGACCTCAGCGAAATGTTTGTGGTAAGAAACACCTACAGCATCAAAGGTGAAAAGTATGTGCGCATGCAAGGCACTATTAATTTTGGTCCGGGTAGCGAATTTCACGATGCAATTAATATTCTTAAGCTAAGAGGTTTAGTTCCCGATCAGGTGTATCCCATCAAAGGCGGTTTAAGCAAACCTGAGCAGAATGAGGTTGACAATGTGCTCAAGGCCATGCTTAACGAAGTGATAAAAACACATGATGGCGGCAAGCTTAGCGCCAATTGGAGAGATGCTTATGAAGGGGCACTCGATGGATATTATGGTAAACTACCCGAAAATTTTGACTTCAATGGTAAAAAATATACGCCCAAATCATTTGCTGCCGAGCTTGGATTAAATGCCGATGATTATGTTGAAATCACCTCCTTTACGCATCATCCCTT
The DNA here is from genome assembly GCA_023262495.1 of Bacteroidia bacterium. Lineage (GTDB taxonomy): Bacteria > Bacteroidota > Bacteroidia > UBA4408 > UBA4408 > CAIKXD01. The sequence goes on from JALRAS010000084.1 coordinate 2,477, forward strand.
TTATGAAAAATTTGTGTTAGAGGTGAGTGATAATTGGAGTTGGGGTGAATTATACAATGTTCCACTGAATGAATTACAACAAATCACAGACAACGCCATTAGCAACAACTATACGGTAGCTTGGGCCAGTGATGTGAGTGAGTTCGGATTTTCGCACAAAAATGGTGTAGCCATTGTACCGGTAAAAGATAAAGCTGATATGAATCAAGCCGAAAAAGATTCTGCATTTAATAAACCATATGAAGAGCGCATCATTACGCAACAAATAAGACAAGCTGCATTTGATAATTTAACCACCACCGATGACCATGGTATGCATATAGTTGGCAGCGCTAAGGATCAAAACGGGAAAAAATATTACATGGTAAAAAATTCATGGGGAACCGACAGCAATGATTTGGGAGGTGTTTTGTATGTATCTTCCGCTTACTTTAATTACAAAACAACCTCTATATTGGTACATAAAAAAGCCATTCCTGCCGACATCGCAAAAAAATTAAACATTAAATAACTATTTATTTATTCCTGTAGTCATCATTAAAAGATGAAAAAAATAGTAGTACTCGGTATCTTGTTTTGCTCACAAATAGTGATCGCACAAACAACCAAAATTTTATTTATTGGCAATAGCTATACCTCTGTCAATAACTTGCCTTCTGCTTTGTATAACCTAGCACTCTCAGGAGGAGATACAATTATTTACGACAGTTCGGCACCCGGAGGTTATACCTTTCAACAACATACTACCAATTCGACTACCTTATCAAAAATTAATGCCAACAATTGGGACTATGTTATTTTACAGGAGCAAAGCCAAAAACCGTCATTCCCTCCTGCGCAAGTGCAGGCCGAGACCTATCCGTATGCCGCTCAATTGAATGATTTAATTTTAGCCAACGACAGTTGTACCGAAACTGTTTTTTATATGACCTGGGGAAGAAAATACGGAGATGTAAGCAACTGCCCTATATATCCTCCACTATGCACCTTTGAAGGTATGCAAGGCAGACTGCGTGACAGTTATGTAGAGATGGGTAACGACAATCAAGCATTGATAGCACCGGTTGGTGAAGCGTTCAAATACTCGCGCATGGCAGATAGCACCATTAATCTTTATTCAACAGACAACAGCCATCCAAGCATTGCAGGTACTTATTTGGCTGCCTGCACCTTTTATGCCACTATTTTTGAAACCACTCCCGTTGGACTTTCCTATACAGGAGGTTTACCTGCTGCACAAGCTGCCTTTTTGCAACAGATTGCGCAGCAAACAGTGTTCGATAGTTTGAGTGTTTGGAATATCAATGAATTTGAGCCACAAGCATCCTATACCTACAATACAAACGCCAACAACCAGCTTGAAGTGCAATTCAACAACACATCCTCAAATGCAAACAGCTATGTATGGAATTTTGGCGATGGCAATGGTTCAAACGACATGAATCCAAATCATACGTTTGCCGCTGACGGTGATTATGTGGTTACGCTCACCGTAACTGACGGATGTACTGAAACCATTTTTGGACAAACCATATCTGTAAACCTGTTGAGTAATTTGCAAGAACAACAATTACAAACACTCAAGGTGATACAGCAAAATAACTTATTGAGTATTGTGGATAGCAATCACAAACCGAAACAAATCACAATTATTGATCACTTAGGACGAATAGTTTTTAGTGACAGTAACTTGAACAACTCAAGTGAGCAAATAGAAACTTCATCATGGTCGAAGGGAATTTATTTCGTGCATGTGATAGTAGACAATAGCAGATATACACAAAAAATTATTATCCTATGACCATATGAAATTTGAAAGTAAAAGGCAAAAAGTAGCAGGCGTTCCGCATTTTTTATTTCGCATGTTCAGGTATGCGATGTTTTGTTTTTTACTGATTATTTTGTCCATTGCGATTGGAGTTGTGGGCTATCATTTTATTGGTGGCGTTAATTTTATTGATAGCTTTCATATGTCGTGTATGATATTAACAGGAATGGGGCCTGTAGTTGAAATGAAAACCGCAGCTGCAAAAACCTTTTCATCATTTTATGCGCTGTATAGTGGTGTTGCTTTTTTGAGTATTACAGCTGTATTTTTTGCCCCCTTGGTGCATCGATTACTGCACATTTTACATGTAGAGGACGACAATACATAAATTAAACCATCAGTAGCTTCGTCAATTTCATTTAAAAACTAACATTATGCTGATATTTATTTTGAAAATCTTGATGAAGATAACCACAAAGGTTTTCTTTAAAAAATTATCGGTACACAATAAACAAGCTGTTCCTAAAAGTGGCCCTGTGATGATATTGGCCAATCATCCGAGCACCTTTATGGACCCAATAGTAATATCAGTAATTCTTAATAGGAAAGTATACTACCTCGCAAAAGGAGAGTTATTTAAAAGTAAATTCAGCCAATTGATTTTGCCAAAATTAAATATGATTCCGGTATACCGAAAACAGGATGATCCCAATCAAATGATAAAAAACAAGGACACATTTGAAAAGTGCTTTGAACATCTTGAAAAAGGCGGTGCTATACTCATGTTTCCCGAGGGCATTAGTATTACCGAAAGAAAATTACGTCCTATCAAAACAGGTGCTGCACGCATTGTGCTTGGTGCCGAAGAAAGAAATAATTTTAACCTTGGCGTAAAGGTGATTACCATAGGTTTAAATTATGAAAATCCTCATCGATTTAAAAAAGAACTATTCATTAATATTGATGAACCTATTGTTGCCAAACATTATGAAAACGATTATCAAAATGATCAATTCAAGGCCTGTGAAAAGCTCACTGAACACATTAGGCAACAACTAGAAAAACTAACTATATCTATCAACGATAACCGTATTGATGAGCTGCAAGAGGCCGTTGAGAGCCTTTACAAAAGTAAGCTGCTTAAAGAACTTGGCATTAGCAAAAAAGACAAAGAAGCTGATTTTATGCTTTCAAAAAACATCACCAAATCGGTTGCTTTTTTTGTAGAGCAACAGCCGGAGTTTGCGCTTGACATGCAAAAACGTATTCACGATTATTTAAGAAACGTACAAAGACTTGGACTCTCCGATGAGTATTTAAATAAAGACAATAAAAGTCGCTCCTTCATTGGTAATTCCATGAAATCATTTTTGGTGATGCTGCTTGGCTTTCCAGTATATGTGTATGGTTTAATCAATAATTATTTGGCTTACAAAATACCGGGTATCATTGCTGAAAGGGCTACTCAACAAATTCAGTTCAGAGGGCCTATAGCAATGGTAAGTGGTACATTTACCTTTCTTATATGCTATAGTATTCAAATTGCCCTTGTTTGGAATTTGAGTGAGCATGCTGTTGCCACATGTATTTATGCTGCAAGTCTTCCTGTCAGTGGATTATTTGCCTATTGGTATTATCATGAAATGAAAAGCATCAGCGCTTCGTGGATACTCTTTGTCCTCTTTTATAAAAAGAGCCGTCTGATATCAAGTCTCATCAGTGAAAGAGAAGCCATTATTGCTGTCTTTGACAAGGCAAGAGAGGAGTACAACAAGGAACTAAGAGAGCGTGAGGGGTAGTTTTAAAAACTACCTAACTAGCGTAATATTTCCTTGCGCACTATAAAACTCTTTGGTGATTGCCGTTACCTCTACACGAAACACATATACGCCACTGTTACATGGCTTACCTTTAAATGTTCCATCCCAACATTGCTCTTGATTGTATGATTCAAAGACCAAGTTACCCCACCTGTCGTAAACCGAAAAATACATGCTCTCCACACAATTGCCTCGCAAGCAAAGCATATCATTACTTTGATCATCGTTAGGTGAAAAAGCACTTGGCACAAAAATATCACCACATTCAATATCAAGATAAATCATGGCACAGGCCGAATCCTTGCATCCATTTAAATCAGCTGTTACACAATATTCTGTGGTTACCTTTGGTGCCACATTAATGCTGTCGGTAGTTTCACCGTTCGACCATAAAAAATTACCGGTGCCGGTGGCAAAAAGTGTTCCTGTTTCAAACTGATTGATGGTAACACTCGGGCTAATTTGGACTTGTGCACCTGGTAGTACCTGCACAACATCGGTGGTCTGAAACTGAGGACAACCGCTAAATGGTGGAATGGTATAGGTAACTGTATAATTACCCGGGAATGAATTTTGCAAATCGATATTTCCATTCAATGCATCATAACTGATGCCGGGAGGAGTTACAGTAAAATCACCTCCTATTGAACCTGTTAAATTGGGAGTCAATACCAAATTGGTTCCTGAGCAGTATGGAGTATCATCATAATCGATAATAGCACTTGGCACATCTATAATATTTAATCCGAAAGATGCTGTAAAAGCCGGACAGCCGCCACTTGCAGGTATGGTGTTGGTAATAGCGTAGGAGCCCGCAGGGGAACTGGTAAGATCAATTGTTCCTGTTGCTGCATTACTGAATACAAGTGTATTTGGAGTAGCCGAAAATGTTCCTAGGATGGCTCCGGGAGCAGCTATTGCCGATGGGTTAGTTCCTCCCCTACAATAAGTATTGCTGCTGTATGAAAAGTTACCGTTAAGCGCTGGTGTAATCGTAATTTGAAAGGTATCGGCCGAAGCACATGGACCGGGAGAAGTATAAACTACACTATAATTGCCCACTGCTGAAGCAATGAGGTTGATGGTACCCTGAGCACCGGCAAAAGTAAGGCCTGCAGGAAAAGATGTAAATGTACCACCTTGCGTTCCTGTAATTGTTGCCGCAGGATTGGTACCTGTTTGACAAAACTGATTGCCTGTATAACTCAACGCAGCACTTTGAAGGGGATTCAGTGTAAGTGTTATGGTAGATGCAGGCCCCTGACAACCGTTGTTTGTTTCGGTCACATAGAAATTATTGACACCTGCGTTAAGCGTTGGCGTGAAGGTACTGCCCGTGGCTAGTAAATTATTCAATCCTGCATCGCTGTACCAAGTGATGCTGCCTCCATTTTGTGGTGTGGCACTTATGGGATTAATGATATCACCTGTGCAGTAGGTAACATTGGCCGAAACAGTAGGGGCAGGTGGTTGTACACAACAAGGTAAAACTACAATGGTGTCGGTGAGTAAATTAGAACCATAATGACAATAATCGCCCACAGTAAATGAATACGTACCGGGCTGTGTAATGTTGATAATGGGCCCTACTGTGCCATCGCTCCATATGTAGCCTGGATAGGTAGGTGGTTGAGTAAGCACAGGATAAGCAGACAAATCAATCGTTATGCTGCTTCCACACAGCAGCGTATCTTCAGGCAAAATGAAATTGTAAGTACCGTTTCCTGCATAAATGGGATTGGGTGGTGTTGTGGGTGTTTGCAAGCAACAGTTTCCTCCTGCACTTACCTGATATGTCCCTGAAAAGCAAGCATACTGAGTAACATGCGCAAACAAAGAGGCACCCGGACCAAACTCAGCAAGAAAGAATTGAACCACCTGCTCTGAAGAATTACCACCTCCCGTTGTATTACTCACACACCCTGAAGTGCCAACCATACAATTCACCAATGGAGGAAACCCTGGTGCTAAAGGGTCTCCTAAATGAGTAGTAGGTGCAATATTGTTGTTAGTATTGGAGTATATTGTTACAATTGACGGAGAAACACCATTAATCACGGTTGTTAAAACACCGGTATTGCAGTTGTTGTTGCTTCCATCAAATCCGGCATAAATTACTTCCGTAATATTACCCACAAATGGCCCTGTTATATTTACCTGTACCGCCTCGTAACTGCATATTCCTAACTTAAGATTGGGTATATTTTGATCCACATTAATATTGAGTATACCACCATCATAGTTTGAATAAATCATTACATTGCCATTAGGATTACACACATTTGAAGCACCTGTGATGACCACTGTGGCTGTGGTAGCAAATGCTTGGCATGGTGGATTTGCGGGTATGGTGTATGTAACTGTATAAGTGCCGGGCAAACTCAGCGATGGAGTTACAGCACCTGTGGCAGGATTGATACTTAATCCTGCAGGTGAAGAAGTGTACGTCCCCCCGGTACTACCGGTGAAAACAACAGATTGAGGTGATGTATTTGACACAGCATATGGTCCTGCATAGGCAATGGTTGCAGTGGGAGAATTAGTGATTTGTAATGTAGTAGATGCTGTTGTAGTTGGGCAACCGGGCATTGTATAGGTTACCGTGTAGGTACCGGGTAAGCTGGCCGAGGGAACAACATCACCAGTCATAGGATCAATGCTAAGACCGGCTGGTGTAGCTGAAAATGTTCCGTAAGAAGAAGTATTAATGGTAACTGATTGGGGCTGTGTAAGAGATGTACAAAATGGCTGTCCAATATAACTGAGTGTAGCATTACCGCTGGCAGGCGCACAGCACTGCCCCGCAAGCGCTGCAACACTGTAGGTATTGCTATTCAACCAACAGCAGTATTGTGCATTGAGTGAGTATAGTGCACCTCCAAATTGGGTCATAAAATAATCTTCAATTTGATCTACTGTGTTGCAACCACCTTGATTTGAACCTGTGTTACAACTGTAAGCACAAATAATTCCAAAGTTATATCCATTAGGATTGTTAAGCGTTACCGGAGGAATAGTTTGTATCACCTGATTTGCCGGAGGCACACCCACAATGCTAGTCGGAAAATTCCCTATGTTGCAGTTATTGTTGTTTTGGGTGGAATTATAACCTGCGTACATCACCTGTGCAACATTACTGCTGAATGGGCCGCTAATAGTTATGCGCACGGGTTCATAAGTACATACTCCTATTTTTAGATTAGGAATATTTTGATCAACATTGATGTTTAACTCTCCTCCATCATAATTGGTAAAGATAATTACATTGCCACTAGGATTGCATGCAGGTGCCTGAGCATATGCATATTGAAAAAGACTACACATGATCAAGCCAAGTAAGATGGTGTATGTTTTTATTTTATTAGCAATTTGATGTTTCATATCACAATGATTTTTAGGATAAAATACTTTGACGAAAAAAATGATGCGATTCTTCATTTACAATAACTAAATCTGACCCAAATGGTTCAATTCACTCTATATTTAGCTAGCATACAAATATATAGTTAATTTTTAGGTTGCCGAAACCACCACATTTCAAGACTTCAAAAATATACTTTTATTCATGCCGCGAGTACTCCTTTAGTAGTATTTACAAATGCGAAATATGAGTTAAACCCTCATTAATCATAAGCAGGTTGAAATTCAGCGCACTAATGATTTTAAGATAGTCAAGCTTAATAACAAATGGAAAAATATTTTAGGCCAAAGATTTAACCCAAAAAAAAATTTTAACATCGAGGCGGATGGATATCGCAGGTGGATAAGCTTAGATTATGCAAGGAATAAATCAATAATTTTAAATTAAAGAATGGGCTTCAATATAGTTGCTTTTGAAATAACTGTTTGTTCAATTCCATGAAACAAGAGGTTGAATTTTAGCATTGATAGCAATTCCACATTGCCTCATACATTTTGGGCAAAGAAGTTGAACATATTTTTCAACACTCCTTTTATCGTTGAAATTAATAGTCTATAGCATGAGAGAGCGAACAATCCTATATCTCTAATAGAAGTGAAGATCAGCAGGGCCTAATCTTCCGGTTTAAGCTATAAATTGGAGGAGTTCAAATATTTTTTTGTATAATTACGGCTACACTTTCAAAGACTTATGTTTCATAAATTAAAAATTGCTCTCGTTGTGTGCGCTATTTTCAGCATGTTTAATGCTAATGCGCAATTGGTCATCAATGAAGGATCAAATAAAAACTATGCTGCCATTGCTGATGAGGATGATGAATATCCTGATTGGATTGAACTCTATAATTCAGGAAGCACGTCACTTTCTCTGAACAATTATGCGCTTACCGATGATTTGAGTATGCCACAACAATGGACTTTCCCCAACATTGTTTTACAGCCCGGTGAACATATGATTGTATTTTGTAGTGGCAAGGATCGCAAGCCCATATCGGGTTTCGTAAATGTGCTCAATGAAACAAATTATAATCCTTTTGTTGGTTGGAATAATCATCAGCTATCAACTCCTTTTATTTGGGATGGGGTATCTAATATTTTACTAAATACATGCTCCTATGTATCAACCGGATATACAGTAAACTCAGTATTTAAGCTAAATACTACTCCCTACTTTTCAAGCGTTTTTAATTTTCAAGATGGCGGTCCAAATATCTGCCAAGCTGATTTTGGATACAAATCAAACCTAAGACCCGATATCAGATTTAACAACGTAATAATTGGCGATAGTACATCGCAAAACTCACCATACGACTATCCTGCACCATATGGCAATTGGTATTGGGCTGCTAAAAATCAAATGCTATTTCCTGCTGCAGAATTGCTTGCTGCCGGACTAACTGCGGGGCCAATCAATTCGCTTGCATTCAATGTAGCAGGAACCGATCCAAACACAGTGTATGATTACATTGATTTTTCGATGAAGTTGGTGTCGTACTCACAAGTAACTACGGCCTTTGAAACTGTTGATACCAATCTTAGACTGCACACTAATTTTAAAATTGATTCCAATGGTGAAACAGTATATTTATTTTCGCCACTGCAACAGCTGATTGATTCGTTACCAGTAAACTGTGCACAACCCGATATCAGCACAGGTTCATTTCCAGATGCTTCATCTAACACCGTCTTGTTTTATACGCCTACACCGGCAGCAAGCAATAATCAATCACAGCCATACAGCTCATACCTGCTACCACCGGTGTTATCTGTCCCTTCAGGTATTTACAATACCTCAATCAGTGTAAGCATCACTAACCCCAACCCTGCAGGAACCGAAATCAGATACACGCTAAACGGTAGCGATCCTGATACATCATCTACACTTTACACAGGTATGCCTGTACAGATTTTCTTTTCCGGAGTGTTGAAAGCCAAAGCATTCTCCACCACAGCAATTCCAAGTCAAACAGCAGTTGGCAGTTATTTATTTGGTATTGCACATACCACCCCCATATTATCGGTTGTTACTGATCCACAAAACCTTTATGGAGCATCGGGAATATTCGATAATTGGCAATTTGATTGGGAGAAAGCCGCCTATGTAGAATACTTCGATACTGCGCAACAACTCATCTTTTCACAACATGCAGGCATGCAAATTGATGGTGGATTGGGTGGCAGTCGCTCTCATCCACAACACTCCTTCAGGGTTGAACTCGATGATCCCGTGCTTGGAACCGGCCCTGTAAATTATCCAATTATTCCCAACCGCCCACAACGAACCAAATATAGCAAGTTGTACCTGCGCAACGGAAGTAATTTCTTCCTTAGTTTACCGCACAAAGATGCCTCTCATACCGAAAATATGGCTGCCGAAACCAATAACTATTACTCTGCTATGCGCCCTGTAAGTGTGTATATCAATGGAAATTATTTTGGATTGTATGAATTGAGAGAAAAATTTGATACTGAATTTTTCGAAGAGATTGACAATGCACACGCTGACTCTATCGATATCCTCACCTTAAGCGCATGGTACGGTTACATCCTCAGAGCCACAGAAGGATCTGTTGACACATTTTATACCACATACAATAATTTCAACAATCTTGATCCTAACGATACCACTTACTGGGAACAAGCCGATCAATTCTTTGATATGAAATACTATAATGACTACATCATAGCTGAAACTTATGCAGGAAATATAGACTGGCCCGGTAACAATATCAAATTATATCGCTCAAATAAAACTGACTTTCGTTACAGATTTTGTGTGATTGATCTTGAGGGCTCAATGAATCCATTTGGCTTCTCAAATGCCATGGATGACCATATTGCTTATGTGCTTAATCAAGATCCCAACAACCCTTTCATCAACGTTTTTTTACAGAGCATTCAAAATCCTCGTTTTAAAAATTACTTCATTAACCGCTATGCCGATCTCATGAATACCAGTTATCAATACAGCCG
>JALRAS010000085.1 GCA_023262495.1 Bacteroidia bacterium
AATATCCACCCTTCAAAAGTAATTTTTCGAGAGACGTCTTTTACTTCAATTTCTTCACCGCTTATTCACCGGCTTTTCACAATGCGGCAAGCACGTGGTCCCAATCTGTTCGGCAAGATGAAGTTAATTATTGATCGCGATTGCTTTAAGTTGAGTTAATCGATGGAGGCATGAGGGATTATCCCATTTACCTGGTAAGCGCTACCGATTTATTATTCGCAGCAATTGTTGTCTTAAAGGTAATGCTAATCTCAAATCCCGACTCATTGCTAATCACATAGGTTCCTTTGAGCTGTTTGATAAATATGAGAATTAGTTTAAAACCAAGTGATTTAAGTTTACTGATATCAGTATCAGCAGCAATCCCTTTGCCATTATCGGCATATTTGAAAACCAACATTTCATCATCTTTTCTGAGAGAGATACGGATCTGCGGAGCAGGATTATCAGGGAAGGCATGTTTTTGGCTATTGATAAGTAATTCATTCAAGCATAGTGCCAGTGGAATCGACTGTTGAGTATTTAGTAATATTTCATCAAAGTCATAATGTATTACTGGGGCAACGTGACTCTGATTGATATCCATAGATAACTTTACAAAATCTTTGATATACTGTGGCATATCTATACTCGAAAAGTTATTTGACTGATATAATTTTTCATGTATAAGGCCAATGGCAGAAATCTTTCTGAGTACTTCTTTTAATTGATTAATCAGCAAAGTATCGGTTGATCTGAATACTTCCATTTCAATGAGTCCAACAACCAATGCCAGATTATTTTTTACACGATGGTGTATTTCACCTAAGAGGGTCACTTTTTCCTCAATAGATGCCGATAGGAGGTTTTCCTTTTCTATCAAATCGGTAACATCCACCGCATATCCAATTACAAAATTATTGGCCTTGTCAACAAAAAAACGTCTCTCCTTGTGCTTGGTTTTTCCATCATTGCTTACCTGTGTGTCGAGCCAGGATACAGGTATTTCGGAGTTAAGTACTTCATTAAATCTATCTCTTCTTGTTTGCGCCATGCTACTATCAATACCCTTTAGCTTGGCGTAGGCAAAGTCATCCTTGCCAATCATAAAGGATCTTAATTCTTTGTCTTTGATTGCCTCCTTATTGAGATATCTATAAATATGGTTCAAATCAAAAACGGCTATATCCACAGGTATGTTGTCTAGGATACTTTCGTAGAATTCTTTCTGCTTGTTGAGTTTTTCCTTCGCCAACACCCTTTCGGTAGATTCATAATTAATGGCAATGAATTGAGATGGTTTTCCATTTTTTATAAATGGAACAATACTGCAGTCTATGAAAAATTCTGTTCCGTCTTTGGCCTTATTTTTAATTTCGCCTCTCCAAATTTTTCCTTGATTAATTGTTTTCCACATATCTTCAAAGAATGCCTGGTTATGGAAGCCGGAATTAAGTATATTGTGGTTAGAACCAATCAATTCTTCCTGTGTATATTTTGATATTTGACAAAACTTGTCGTTTACAAAAAGAATATTGCCTTGGAGGTCGGTACCGCTAACAATAGCCGATTCAAAAATTGCTTTCTTGTAATTGAGCAACTCTAGCTGCGACTCTTTGATAGAGGAAATATCCTTCGAAATACCTGTCATAAGGATAGGTTCTCCGTCTTTGTTTCTGATAATTTTAGTAACTCCTGAAATCCATTTTACCTTGTTATCAGCAGTAATAATGCGGTATTCTAAATCTGTTTGATTATTTTTAAATAAAACCTCGCTATCCTTTAGCACTGCGGCTCTATCTTCAGGATGTATGATATCCGACCAAAGATTAACATTGTCAAACCAATCCTCCAATGGATAACCGTAAAGTGCAAGAGCAGATTTACTGATATACTCCATCTTATATTCGGGAAGTTTTATTCCCCAGATGGTTTCACTCAGTGAGTTGAGTACATTTTCTAATCTTTGATTATTGGCTTTGATATCAAAGGATGCAGCAATAGAGCCAAATATATCGGCAACCGATTTAGAAAATGAAATTAGTTCATTTTGCCAATTAAACGTATTTTTCATCCCAAAGGTAATCACACCCCATAAATTGTTGTTGATTTTGATTGGGATATTTAATAAAGATTTAATAGCATCAGCTTCCTGAAACATCAGTTCCGGAATAATAGTGCTTTTGTCAATATCAGAAAGGATGAAAAATAGTTTTTTTCGTAATAATTTAAAGTAGTTCGGAAAATCGTTTTTCTTCAATGAAACAGCAGAGTAATGACTGTACTGCGCAGGGGTGAGGGTGTAAATATTACTAATATTTTCGCCATCATATTTTCCTATGTAAATAAAATCGGCATGTACACATTCATTTGCTTTGATACTGATGATACGGGCCACTTCGCCTATATTTTCATAGTCAAGAAAATTAGTTGAGGTTAAATCAATTAGCGTGGTATTATATTTTTCTATTTCCTTTTCCTTGGCAATTGTGAGCTGTTTGAGCGAATTAATTTCTGTGATGTCTTTTAGGAAAAAATTGTGTTCAGTTAGGATTTCATTATCGAAAGTGCTGTAGATATCACCTTGCAAATCAATTCTTTTTCCATCGCTTCCAATGATGCTGAAATTGATGGAGCAGGCACCCAATAAATTTGATTCAATACTGGAGAAGGTTGCAATGAATGATGATTTTGAGTCAGGGTGGAGGTAATCGATTATGTTTTTGCCAACAGTTATTTCTTTACGAAAGATTTGTTGCCATGCTTTATTACTAAAAAAGATATTCCCAACCTTATCTGTGGTAAAGATGATGTCACTCGTGGTATTTAATAGCTTACTATAGTTTTCTTCCGAGCGAGTAATTCTTAATAAATTTAGTTCATTTTGTTTTTTCTGATTTTCTTTTTCAGTTACATCTTGTTGTATAGAAACGTAGTTCACCAATTCTCCATTGTCATTAAACACTGGAGTTATTTGAATTTCTACCTGAAATGGTTCTCCGCTTTTGGTATAATTGGTAATCACCACATTGCATTCAGTTTTATTTTGAATAGCATTTCTAATGATATCGGTCTTGTCAGGTTCTGTTTCTTCTCCGCACAAAAAGCTTCCAGGTTTCTTGCCTATGATATCTATCAACTTAAAGCCGGTTTTTTCCTCAAATGCCTTATTTACCCATGTAATTTTTCCTGCCGAATCGGTGTAAATAATGCTGTTTGAAGTACTTTTTGCAAGTATCGACAATTTAGCATTTTCCTGATTTTGCTTCTCAATAAGTTTGTTTTTTGAAATATTGATGTAAGCATTCCCGGCAAGCGCTGTGAATACTTTGAGTAAGGCCAATTGGTTTTCACTGAAGGCATTTACATTGGTACTTTTTACACCAAAGGCACCAATAATTTTATCTCCTGATCTAACAGGAACATACATTCTTGATCCGGTATTTAACCCCGGTTTGTAGTCTATTGAAACAGGGTTCTTTTCTTTTTGCTGATCTTTGACAAAAAGTGTTTCTCCGGTTAAAAATACATGCCCGGGATGTCTATTCATTGCAGTGTTTTCGGCTAGTTGCTTGTCTTCATCCGAAAATGCATTGGCATAAAGTAATTTCAGTTTATTCTCTTCCTCATCCCAAAGGTACAAACCAACCATATCATTTTGCGCAACCTTGTTGATCTGTACTTTTATGTTATCGATTAACTTCTCTATACTGTCTAGATTCGTAAAACTGAGAATTAGGCTTTCAACATCATCTAATGTTTTAATGATGTTTTTATTTAAATTTTGGTAACTCTCCTCTAGTTTTTGATTGAGTTCAGTATAATCTTCTTCGTTGATTTTAAAGGTGTTTTGAAGTAAGTTGTACTGTTGATCGTAGGTGCCGTAAGTGCTGTTTACCAAACTAAGCAGTTGCATAACCGATGGATTGGAGCGTAATTCTTCCGAAAGTGTCTCCTTAATCTGGTTTTCAAGCAGCTTATTAAATTTCATAGAATGAGGTAATTGTCATCGTTTGGTTGTGAAGTGCAGTTGCTTTTTCATTAAATAATGGAGCAATTTCACCGTAGGAGTAAAATCCTAACATTGGTGTTAACCCTTGGTAAGCGTTATGCACTGCCTCTACCTCCTCGTTGACTCTTTGGCCCAATACAATTTTACGACCAACACAACTAACCAATAATGCAAAGTCGGGGGCTTTCTTACTGGTTGTAATAGTTTTTTTCGCAGATGATGCAGCAGCATCAATTAACGAGCTGAAATTTGTTCTCATAAATCTCACGATTGACCCTTCGGGCATATCACCGGCAAAAGTCATTGAGTTCTCATTTTCGGAAATTCCCAAAATTGTTCTTACAACCGTTTTATTATTTCCGGGGATCAATACTGATAATGGAAAGTTGAGTGCAGCAGCCGGCAACCTATCTGCGGCTTCTCCCAAATAACGCTTATATACATCCAAGCAGTTTTGACCGTTTAATTCATATAATTTATTGGATGAAGATTTTGTTACCGTTTTGTCTATACCAAATATTTCCCAACCTCCTTCGGAGCCATCTTTCACTACAAGACTATCGCCATAAAACCCAATAGCAACAATAACTCCTTCTGCAGGGATGTCATTTATTCCTGTAAGTGTTGATTGAAAGTTTGCTCCATCACCGGCAAGGCCACCGGTTATTAACACTTTACCTTTCAATTCTTCATTCAGTCCATTTACCAACTCACTGCCATTAACTAAACTTCCATCAGATAGGATAAGCAGGTAGGCCAATTTTTCTGTGGGTAATTGATGAAGTAAACCTTTACCTGCTTCGAAGCTATTGACGTAGTCGCTGATGTTAATTTTAGCTGATTTGATAGTTGTTTTATCAAAGGTAATAGCCGCAGCAACAGCTGAGTTGTCTTGCACTTTTGAATTAATAATTTCTCCGCTTGTTGAGGCAACAGCAATTTCAGGACAATCAAATTGCCCTTGTAAGGATTCTAAAAATTGGGGTTGTGAAAGTAAAGATTTTGCACCAAAACATAACACTAAATCTGCGGTCATTTTATCAGTTGGCTGACCATCTGCACGCTCCCATGCGTTATTCTTCAATTGAAATAGTGTGCTCTTCATCCTTATTCAAATATTATTTGTTGTATCAATCAATGCTGTTTCAGTATCAAGGTCAAAGTTAATGTTACGTTATAATAAAACATACTTTAAAGCACTATTTATTTCAATTAATTTCAAACTATGATGAACAAAAATAAGAATTTATTGATAAGAAAATTTATTTAATGCTGTAGGAAGTAAAATAGTTTTTGAATGTTGAGTGAAGCGGCTGAAACAATCTTTAAAATAGTCAGATGTATTTCAGTCGACTAGTATGTTTTTGTAAATTATGAGTATTAAATTTTACAGGTTGAAATTAGAAGTTCTTGTTGATTAAAATACCTTGTATTGAACTTTACTGTTTAAAAATTTATGCCTATTGATTCCAAAGCCTGTTAATTTTAATTTTATAACAATAACACTTTCAATATAGTGCAATTGCTGCATTGCCTCATTGTACTATTTTCAGGTTGTATCGGCATTAAGCATAGCATATTTATCACGAACTAATCAATACAAGTTACGCATGTAACCCACGAGTAATTTTATGAGAGTAATCTCGCTTAATGCCTAATGGAAATATATTTTAAGGTTAAAGATTTAACGAATAAAATTTTTGAGATTGAGGCGGATATTGCATTCGTAGCAGGCGGCTAGGCTCAAAATAGACAACGAAAATATCAATAATTTCATATTAAAGATTGGACTACATGATATTTGCTTTTGGTACAATAAGTGTTTTTAATCCATTGACTCAATGGATTGAATCACAGCTGTTTCAGCGATTCCGCATTTTTTAATGCAGAATTTAGCTTTATTTATTTGTTGGAATACAAATAAATGCAATTGGTATTAGATAGTTTCTGAAATAAAATTGATTAAATGCTTAGGTTAGGCGTCATCAAATAAGTTGAACATTATCCCTGGCTTTATTCTGTTTGTTTCAGCATGAATACGGATGAAATATTTGTAGAAAACATGAAGCAGAAAATTATTTAATATATTTGGCGATTGATAAAGCTGCGGGCATTCAACTATTATTTATGTCGTGTTCAGTGCCTATTTTATCAATATGATTAATGGTTTGGAAGTAATATTACAAGGTCTAATTTAATGTGTACTATTTTATTATGAATAAACAAAAGGCATCAATACTACAATTTCAAATTGACTTTTTGCGTAAATTGATTTTACTGGGGCTAATATGCATTTCAAATCGATACATATATGCGCAGGAGCAAAACAATAATTGGGTTTTTGGCTACGGTGCGCGTGTAAATTTTGGAGGGCCTGTACCTAATGGGTCATTTTTTTCATCTATTAATTCCAATGAACAATGTGCGAGTGTTTCCGATCCTATCACCGGAAATTTACTGTTTTTTACAGATGGTGTTTCGGTGTGGCGAGGTAATAATTCATTGATGCCCAATGGAAATAATTTAATGGGAGGTGCTTATCTATCGGCATCACAAGGAGCTTTGATAGTACCATTTCCGGAGAATGCTCAAAAGTATTTCATTTTTACCCTAGATGAAATGGAATATGATGTACCCCCGGTATACAACGGATTGCGCTACACCGTTGTGGATATGTCGTTAGATGGGGGAGCAGGTGATGTTGATGTCAACAATAAAAATGTATTGCTGTTTTCCGACTCTCTTACCGAAAAAATGACAGTAGTGCGTAGTGAAGCAATCAGAGGTTATTGGGTAATTGTGCATCGTTGTCATAATAATGAGTTTCTTGCCTACAAGGTTAATGGATGTGGTGTTGATACTGTTCCGGTGATTAGCGCTGTTGGCACTCCTTTAGTTACCACCGATCCAAGCTATCCCAATTTACAGTTCTTGGGCTCAATGAAAGCCAATAATGATGGAAGCAGAATTGGAATGCCAATTGATAATAGCAAGTTTGTTGAACTCTATGATTTTGATAATGTTACGGGAGTGCTCTCAAATCCGCTTAAAATTGAGATCAATGATAATACCCCTAACCCGCCTTTTAGAAAATATGGTGCATCGTTTTCACCTGATGGGACCAAATTTTATTTTACCAATCTCATCTCAGTTTATCAGCTCGATTTAGTTAATTACGATTCGCTTTCAGTTGCTAATTCTGCTGTGATTGTTAATACACCTGCCTTTCCTCCTTTTCAAATAGAAGAAGCTCCGAATGGTCGATTATATGTAGGTTTGGGAAATGTTGGTAGACTAGATGCGATTACTGCCCCCAACAATCTAGCGCCTGCATGTGGTTATGTGAATAATGCTGTGCTCCTCAACGGAGTTTGTCAGCTCAGTCTTCCTCCAAAAGTTCCGGATCGCAATTTCCTACCACCTCCTTTCGATATCGATTTTAATTGCAGCAATCTTCAGCTTACTGCTCAAATTAATCAGGTAAGTTCAACCGGCATCAATTGGAATATGGGAGTTCCCAACAGCAATCTCACGGGCAATCCTATAACCTTTACATACCCTGATACCGGCACGGTAACGATCACTGCAAGCATCAACGAAGCGTGTTATGCTTTTGTTGCCGATACTGTTTTTAATGTATACCAATGTGCTTGTTCACCCAGCAGCTCCTCTTTGAATGCCACTGCTTGTTTGAATTATACGGCACCAAGCGGAATAGTATATTCATCTTCGGGCATCTATACGGATACCATTCCTAATTACCTTGGCTGCGATAGTTTAATCACCATTAATTTAAGTATTACAGGTGCTCCCGTTATCAATGCGTCTTCAGTTTCTGGCACCTGCGGCCAACCCAACGGCACGGCAACAGCCACCGCCACGGGAGGTGCAGGAAACTACGCTTACAGTTGGTCGAACGGAGCAACAGGTAATTTTATTAGCGGGTTAACTTCGGGAAGCTATAGTGTGGTAGCCACCGATCAAAATGGTTGCAGTGCAACTTCACAAGTAATTGTAAGTACAACACCAGCTTCGGGTGTTGTGCTCAATGCAGGCGATACGATCATTGGATTAAATGAATCAGTAACCTTAGGAATTATTGGTGGCGACACTTACAATTGGACACCTACAAATGGACTAAGTTGTTTTGATTGCCCCTCTGTGATTGCCTCTCCCACAAGCAGTACTACCTACACCGTTACAGGAGTTGATAGCAGCGGCTGTCCTTACACGCGTGTTGTAAATGTTGTGGTTGATATTGTTTGTAGCGAGTTATTTGTTCCTGATATTTTTTCGCCAAACGGACAAGGCAGTGTAGAAAACGAAAAGTTGTGTGTGTATAGCAATTGTGTCAAAAGTATGAACTTGGGTATTTACAATCGTTGGGGCGAGTTGATTTTTTCGACCGATGATCAAACGGCATGTTGGGATGGCACTTATAAAGGCGAACCTGTAATGACTGGTGTTTATTCCTATCGCTTGTTTGTAGAGCAATTTGATGGAGAAAAAATTGAAAAGTCAGGAGTAATCACTTTAACTAAATAAGCAATGAGTAAAATAGTAAAACAAACGTTATTTCTTTTTGCTTGTATTGTAATTGGTATGAACCATGTTGATGCTCAAAATAAGCAAAACAATCAATGGCGTTTTGGCTTCGGTTCTTCAATCGATTTCAACACCACCCCACCATCGTATCCTTCCGGTGCCGCTTTGCCATCAATTTTACCCCCACTGATCACGGGTACTATAATCGAAGGTACTGCAAGCATAGCCGATAAAAGTACAGGTGCGTTATTGTTTTACACAGATGGTGTTACTGTTTGGAATGCACTCAACCAACCAATGCCAAACGGAACTAATTTGGGCGGAAGCGATCAACTTTCATCCTTTATGGCAGCCGTGATTGTTCCTATGCCCGGCTCCTGTAGTAAATATTATATTTTTTGCCAAGATGACTACGAGGATGGATGCGATGGTATCACCTACTCAGTGGTGGATATGGGGCTTGATAATGGTTTGGGTGATGTAGTGGCAGGACAAAAATCGATACCTTTATACGATAATGAAACCGAGCTTTTAATGGCATATCCCAAAAGCTCAGGCGATGGGTACTGGTTAATCAGTAATGGCCCTGATTTGATTAATGGTACGCTCGTTTCATTTGATATTTCGAGCCAAGGTATCAATACCACACCTGTTTCTAGTTCAGTACTAAGGAGCGGTTCCGGTAGATTGAATTATCAAGGAAGTAAATTTGTTTGCAGCGGACCATATGATAATGTTGCCAACAACTTCCTTGGATTTGAAATATATGATTTTAACGCAGCAACCGGACAGCTTGGCTCATCGGTTAATATTCCGTTTATCCCAACGAATGGCGACCTTTTGCAATACTTTGAATTTACTTTTAATGGCAACTATTTATACGCTGGCGGCAATTATTCTCTTTTTCGATTTGATTTAACCTCAGGCAACCCCACAACAATAGCTGCCTCAGGTACATTGATTCCATTTGCAAATCAAACCAGTATAAGTGGAGCTCTGCAACATGGGCCCGATAGTAATCTCTACCACATTATTGGAAGTACGATATATCAAATTCAAAATCCTGCTGATTTGATACCTGGGCCAATAACATCATTACCTTCCGTTTTAATGCCGTTTTATTGTTTACCTCCATGGATTTTTCTCAACCCTAACAATAATCCTCAGGGCATCATCACATCAAGCAGTGATTTGTGCATTCCAACAAATCAATCATTCACTATTAGCGATTCATTATTAATTAATTCAATTCTATGGAATTTTGATGATCCCAACAGCGGTTTGAATAATAGTTCAGCGCTTATTTCTCCTTCACACCAGTTTACCTCAGCAGGACAATACACGATATCTGCAATTGTTAACTATACATGTGGGGTTGATACCATTCTATTTCCCATTCAAATTAACACCCTACCTGTACTAACGTTGAGCACTGTATCGGGTACCTGCGGCCAAGCTAATGGTACAGCAACAGTCAATGCTACAGGAGGTGCAGGCAACTTTACATACACCTGGTCGAATGGAGCCACAGGTAATTTTATCAGTGGTTTATCTTCGGGAAGTTATAGTGTGGTAGCCACCGATCAAAACGGATGTACTTCCACTTCACAAGTCATAGTAAATACCACACCTGCAGCCGGCATTACCTTAACAGCAAGCGATACCATTCTAGGATTAAATGAATCAGCAGTGTTGGAAGTTATTGGTGGTAATACTTACAACTGGGAGCCATCAACAGGTTTGAGTTGTGATGATTGTCCTTCGGTTGTAGCTTCACCAAGCAGCAACACAACCTATACGGTTACGGGAACAGATACAAGCGGTTGCCCATACTTACGTGTGATTAACGTTTTAGTAGATATAGTTTGTAGCGAATTGTTTGTGCCCAATATTTTTTCGCCAAACGGAATTGGCAATGCTGAGAATGAAAAGTTATGCGTGTATAGCAATTGCATTAAAAGCATGAATCTGGGCATTTATAACCGATGGGGAGAATTGATCTATGCAACCGATAATCAAGCGGCTTGTTGGGATGGCACCTATAAAGGCGAGCCGGCAATGACAGGCGTTTATTCCTATCGATTATTTGTAGAACAATTTGATGGAGAAAAAATTGAAAAAACAGGAAATATTTTACTCACACGATAACAACAAAAAACAATGAAAAAAACAATTCAAATCGCACTCATCTCGATGAGCCTTTCAGGAAGTGCCCTTGCACAGGATGTACATTTCTCCTTTGCCGAGCTCTCGCCTTTATCAATCAATCCGGCTCTTGCAGGTGCAAATGCGGATAAGGAAATTATCCTTAATTACAGAAATCAATGGTCAAGGGTGGGCACACCTTATGCCACTCAAAATGCTGCCTTTCATGGCAGGTTGAGTAATACCAAAAAGAGGCAAGACAATTGGATTTGCGGGGGTATACAACTTACATCAGACAAAGCAGGTGCTCCCGGAATTAACAATAATGGCGTATCATTATCATTAGCCGATCAAATTAAAGTGGGTAGAAATTCTCGCGTTGGTCTTGGTTTACAAGTTGGTTTTGCTCAACGCGCCATACGTCCTGCAGATGGTAGATGGGGTAGTCAATATGATGGCAATGCCTACAATGCAGGTCTTCAATCAGGAGAAGAAAATGGTAATATTTCAAAAAATTATGCTGACGTTGGAGTTGGGGCAGTTTACTCTTACACCAAGAGAAAAGGTGTTGTAACAGGAAGCGTTGATCGTTTATTTAATGTTGGATTTGCTGCCTACCACGTAAATCGTCCGGATTACGGCTTTGTGACCACCGAAAATGCTCGATTGCCAATTAGATTTACCTTTTTCGCCAATGGTGAGTTTGCAATCAGAGATGGAGCAGCGGCCTTGATGCCCGGTGCATATGTATTCCGTCAAGGAACATTCTCAGAATATTTGGTTGGACTTTACTACAAGTATAAAGTTATCAACCCCAGTAAATATACCGGTTATGTGAAACCATTGTCTGTTTCATTTGGTGCTTTTGCCCGTGCTAATGATGCAGCTATTCTAAAATTGCTGGTGGATTATCACCGCTATTCCATAGGTTATTCATTTGATGCCAATACATCTAAATTGTCAACCTATATTCGTAGCAGAGGTGCACATGAAATAGTTTTACGCTTTGTAATCTATTAAGCACTTTGATTGGGGTTTAACCCAAATTAAAGTGATTAATGCGGAATCGCTAAAACAGCTGTAATTCAATCCATTGATTCAATGGATTGAAGACACATGCCAAGCGCGATTGCCTGGGTAAAATCACTAGTTCGCTGCATGTTTAACTCATATAGATTAATTCGGGTTTAACATTATTTTTTTTGTGTTTAACATTTCGATTGCGATTTTTGATGATTATACACCTTTGTATCATTTCCTTACTCAATGATTGTTGATCGTGTGAGATGATTAATTCAGTGAGAAGGAGGAGCGCAAGATAAGATTGTCAAAATGAAAATTGGATTCAGAATACCTAGTCTTAAAAAACGAATTGCAGCGCGCACATCAGTAAAGCGAATCATTAGACATAACCTCGGATTTAAGGCACCTCGCGGTTGGGGGTGGATAACCAATCCCAAGAAAGCAGCTTATAACAGGGTCTATAACAGAACC
>JALRAS010000086.1 GCA_023262495.1 Bacteroidia bacterium
ACACTTAAATACATTGTACTTACCTTAAGGGCCGACAATAGAGGTGAGGGAGGGATTTTTGCTTTATATACTTTAGTTAAAAAAACCAAGGTTCGATGGCTACTCATTCCCGGTATTATCGGAGGTAGTGCGTTATTGGGTGATGGTATCATAACACCAGCAATTTCAGTATCATCTGCAATAGAGGGATTGCAAACACTAAATCCTAATATTCAAACAATGCCCATTGTAATTGGTATTATTGCTGCCTTATTTTTTATTCAACAATTCGGTACCAAATCTATAGGACAATTTTTTGGACCGGTAATGCTTGTTTGGTTTGTGTTTATTGCAACTATGGGTGTTATTGCCATTACAAAAAGCCCCGAGGTCCTTATGGCTTTGAATCCATACTATGGAATACACTTGTTAACTTCACATCCGGGTGGTTTCTGGATACTTGGAGCTGTGTTTTTATGCACAACCGGAGCAGAAGCATTATACAGCGATTTGGGACATTGCGGAAAGGAAAACATAAGAATAAGTTGGATATTTGTTAAGGTAGCTTTGATGCTAAGTTATATGGGTCAAGCAGCTTGGCTTTTAGCAATGGACGGACAGAAGCTAGGTGAAACGAGTCCGTTTTATGCTATTATTCCAAAAGAAATTTTACCCTTAGGAATTGGCATTGCAACTATTGCAACTGTTGTTGCCAGTCAAGCATTAATCAGTGGATCTTTTACCTTAATCAACGAGGCTATTCGATTAAATCTTTGGCCAAAAGTTAAAATCAATTACCCTACCAATATGAAAGGGCAGCTTTACATTCCCTCAGTAAATTGGTTGCTTATGTTTGGATGTATTGGTGTGGTCCTATTTTTTGAAGAATCAAAAAACATGGAGGCCGCTTATGGACTTACAATTATTATTGGAATGTTAATGACGAGTTTACTGCTCATTTATTACATGATTTTAAAGCGCTATAAAGGCATTTATATTTTTTCGTTTGCAGTAACTTATTTTGCCATAGAGATTTCATTTCTTGTGGCAAATCTAGATAAACTATCTCACGGAGGTTGGTTAAGTTTAGCAATTGCTACCATTTTGATTATTATAATGTGGATATGGTACGATGCCCGCAAAATCCGGAACAGCTATGTAGAATTTACCAAATTGGATGACTACCTTGGCTTAATGTACGACCTCAGTAAAGACTTAAGTATTCCTAAATATGCCACGCATTTGGTTTACCTAACGGGCGCCAATAGAAAAGATGAAATCGAATCTAAAATTATTTACAGCATTTTGCAAAAGCAACCCAAACGAGCAGATATTTATTGGTTTGTGCATGTTGATTTGATGGATGAGCCATACACGATGGAATACAAGGTAACAGAAATCATCAAAGATGATGTGATTAGAATTGACTTTAAACTTGGTTTCCGTGTGGCACCGCGTATCAATCTCATGTTTAGAAAGGTAGTGCAAGATTTAGTAAAAAACAAAGAAGTAGACATTACCAGCAGGTATGAATCACTTAATAAAAACAATGTGATTGGCGACTTCCGCTTTGTCGTAATGGAGAAGTTTTTAAGCAGTGAAAATGAATTACCATTTTACGAAAAGGTGGTGCTTAAAATTTATTTCTTCCTAAAAAGCATTAGTCTTTCTGAGGAGAAAGCATTCGGATTGGATACCAGCTCGGTGAATGTCGAAAAAGTACCCTTGATTATCGCCCCTCCTCGTGAAATAAATTTAAAACGTATTGAATAATTAATGATAATTTTGAGTCGTCAGTAACCGATTAATCACACAACGAAACAATGGATAAATTTGATGTAACAATAATTGGCTCAGGACCGGGAGGTTATGTAGCCGCCATAAGATGTGCACAGCTTGGTTTTAAAACTGCGCTGATAGAGCGCTATCAAACCCTTGGAGGAACTTGTCTCAACGTAGGTTGTATTCCTTCAAAGGCTATGTTAGACAGCTCAGAACATTATCACAACGCCACACATACTTTTGCCACACATGGTATTGAGGTAAAAGAAGTGAAAGCCAACTTGGCGCAAATGATTAAAAGGAAAAGTGAGGTGGTGAAACAAACCTGTGACGGTATCAACTTTTTGATGAAGAAAAATAAGGTCACTGTTTTTCACGGACATGGCAGTTTTACCTCAAAAAACACCGTTTCAATCAAGGGTGAAAAAGGCGAAACAATGATTGAAAGTGGCAAAATTATTATTGCCACAGGTTCAAAACCATTTAGTTTGCCCGGCATTGAAATTGATAAGAAAAGAATTATTACCTCTACCGAGGCCTTGGAATTGAAAGAAATTCCAAAGCACTTAATTCTTGTTGGAGGTGGTGTTATTGGACTTGAATTAGGGTCTGTATATGCCCGTTTGGGAAGCAAAGTATCGGTGGTAGAATATGCCGATGGGATCATTCCAACAATGGACAAGTCATTAGGCAAGGAGTTGCAAAAATCTTTATCAAAATTGGGAATTGAGTTTTATCTCAATCATAAAGTAACAGGCGCTAAATCAACTGCAAAGGAAGTAACAGTTACAGCCGAAAACAAAGAAGGTAAAGCAGTTGAATTTAAAGGCGATTATTGCCTTGTAGCTTTAGGAAGAAAGCCATATACCGACAATTTAGGATTAGACAAGGCTGGTGTGAAAGTAGATGCAAAAGGAAAAGTGGAAGTGGACGATCACTTACAAACCAATGTTGCCGGCATATACGCTATTGGCGATGTGGTGCGCGGGGCTATGCTTGCACACAAGGCAGAAGAAGAAGGAACATTTGTAGCCGAAGTAATTGCAGGACAAAAGCCGCACATCAATTATAACCTGATACCCGGTGTGGTGTACACTTGGCCCGAGGTAGCTGCAGTTGGTTATACCGAAGAACAACTAAAAGAAAAAGGGAAGAAATATAAGGTTGGCAATTTTCCATTTAAGGCCAGTGGAAGAGCCCGTGCCAGCATGGATACAGATGGATTTGTAAAGGTACTTGCCGATGCTGATACCGATGAAATATTAGGTGTTCACATGATTGGTCCACGCACGGCAGATATGATTGCCGAAGCTGTAATTGCCATGGAGTTTAGAGCATCTGCCGAAGATATTACCAGAGCCAGTCATGCGCATCCTACCTTTACCGAGAGCTTTAAGGAGGCCTGTCTTGATGCTACCGGCAAACGTGCCATTCATATTTAATACTTGCGTGTAGATGGCAATAAAACTGCATCATCAGCGTTATTGCTTGTTATATCATTGTTGAAGTGAAAGCTAAAGCAACATATTATTTTTTTATTGGTGTACTCAGCACCTTTATGTTGCTGTTTTCTGCATGCTCTACAAAAAAAAATACGTGGATCAATCGCAACTATCACAACCTCAATGCAAAATTTAATGGCTACTTCAATGGAAATGAAGCTTTAAAAGAAGCGGTTACCAAAATGGAAGACGATTACAAGGATAATTACAACAAGGTACTTCCTATCTATACTTATGGCGATCAAAAGGATGCCAAAACAGCAACGCCCGCCATGGAAAAGGTATTTAAAAAGGCCTCCTTTGTGATTCAGCGACACAGCATGCTCATCAAGGGAAAGGAATATTGCAGCTGGATTGATGATACCTACTTGCTTATTGGACAAAGCCATTTTTACAAGCATGAGTATTTTGCCGGTGTTGAAGTGTTTGAATACGTTGTAAGCGAATTTAAAAAGCAGGAAGGAAAATATGAAGCACTGCTGTGGCTTACCAAAACATACAACGAAATTGGTGCGTTTACAAAGTCGCAAGGGTATATTGATATGATTAACAGCGACCCCGGTTTTCCTTATCGCTTAAAAGGAGAATTAAACGCAGTTACAGCTGACTTTTACAGCAAGCAGGAAAACTATGAGCAAGCTGCTAAATTTTTAAACAGAGCTATTAGTTTTACAAAAAATAAGAAGCACAAAGCGCGTTACACCTTTATACTGGCGCAAATGTACCAGCGGTTAAAGAAGTATGATCTTGCCAGAAATTTATATGGTAAGGTTGTAAAAATGAATCCAAAGTATGAGCTCACTTTTTATGCAAAAATATTTCAAGCTAAAATGTATGATGCCAGTGCTGGAGACAGTCGTCAAATTCTTGCACAATTAACAAGAATGCTGAAAGACACCAAAAACAGCGACTATCTTGATCAAATTTATTACGGATTAGCCGAAATTGCAATCAAGGATGGCAATACCAACAAAGCCGAACAGTTGCTGTTGAAGTCCATTGCTAAGAGTACCATCAATACAGAGCAAAAAGGTGTGAGCTCGGTAAAATTGGCCGACCTTTATTTCGATATGCCCAAATATCCACTTGCGGGTGCCTACTACGACAGTGCTATCACTTATTTGAATAAAGATTATCCCGATTATGAAATTGTGCTCAACAAGAAAAACAGTCTTGGCCGATTGATTAGCGATTACAACACCATTCAAACAGAAGACAGTTTACAACGTGTGGCTCAGCTAAGCGGCAGCGAGCTCGATAAGCTCATTAAAGAGATGATGAAAAAAGCCGTGGAAGAAGAAGAAAAAGCAAAGGAAGAGGCCGAAAATGCTGCCCTTAACGAAGCTAACTCCACCGAAGTAAATGCCAATGCCCTAAAAAATACAGGCAGTGGTTCAAACTGGTATTTTTATAATCAGCAGCAGCTTACTTTTGGCTTTAGCGAGTTTCAAAAAAAATGGGGCACACGCAAATTAGAAGATAACTGGCGCAGAAGCAATAAGCAGGTGGTGGCAAACTTTAACAACGATGAAGTTGAGGGGGGCAAAGGCGGAAATGCTACTGCGGCAGCAGACACGAGTGGCCCAACAAAAAGTAAAACATGGTACACTAAAAATCTGCCGGTAACCAAGGAAAAAGTAGCTGCATCTAATCTTAAAATTATTGAGGCCTATTATGATTTAGGCATCATCTATAAAGAGCAATTACTGGATTTGCCCAAGGCAGCCTCCACCTTTGAAACACTCAATCAACGTTTTCCCGGAAATAAATATGAGGCCACTTGTTACTATCAATTGTATCGACTCAATTTGGCTATGAAGGACAATGCTGCCGTTGAAAAATACAAGAACTTGATATTAAGTAAATATCCCGATAGTGATTATGCACAGCTTTTGCGCAATCCGCAGTTTAATGCCGAAAAAACCAATCGGATGAGTAAGATTGAGGCCTACTATGAAGAAACATACCTTGCCTACACCGAGGGTAAATATAGCTATGCGCTCGACCGTTGCAACTCGGCAGACACACTGATTGCCAAAAGTAAATTCAAGCCAAAGTTTGCACTCTTACGTGCCCTATGTGTTGGCCGATTGAAGCCGGTAGCTGAGTTTGAATTGGCTTTAAAACAGGTAGTAGCCGATTATCCAAAAGACTCAGTGCGTATTCGTGCCGATGAAATATTGGTTGTGATTAATAAATTGAAATTTGGCGATAAGCCGCCCGAAGTGGTGGATACTGCTGCGGTGAAAGTACTTTACAAGGCCGGTCCTGATAAGGCGCACTTCTTCGTAGTAGCTTTCGATTCTAAGGATGTGAATACTGAGCAGCAATCGGCAACTGTAGCTGATTTTAATACCAAATATTATGAATCAAAAAACTACCGAGCTAATTATATGCCTTTTGGAAAAAATAAGGGAATGATAACAGTGCGCTCGTTTAAGAATAGTGCCGAAGCATTGCAGTATTTTACCACCGCACAAGGCGATTACGACATATTTAAAAATCTTGAAACCGGAACTTATACCTACTTTGTAATTAGTGATGAAAATTATACGGTATTGTTTAAAGAGCAAGATACCGCCAAATATGTTGAGTTTTTTGCACAAAACTATAAGCCGGAATAGGCCGCCCTACTTTGATTCCTTTTGTAAACATCCACACACACCATACCAACCAAGTTAACAGCGACATTGCCATAGTTGATGGGCATTTGATTGCTGATGAAATATTACCAAGTATACATGCATACGCTGCCGGCATTCACCCATGTTTGATTGATGAACTTCGGATGAAAGAGCAGTTGCAACATTTTTATCATCGTACTTCATCTAATAACTGTATAGCCATTGGTGAGTGCGGACTCGATAGGTTACAAAAGCCCCCGATGATGTTACAAATAAATATTTTTGAGGCACAAATAACACAAGCCATTGCATTAAAAAAGCCGGTGATAGTGCATTGTGTGCGCGCTTTTGACCTGTTAATTCCTTTACTTAAAAAATATACGCACCAAATTCCTTTTATCATACATGGTTTTAATAGTAATCAAAATATTGCAACTCAATTATTGCAACATGGCGCATATTTATCGTTTGGTGCGGCATTGATTAATCCTAAAAATGAAAGATTAAGACAAGTTCTTGAACATGCTCCTGCAAACAGGATATTTTTGGAAAATGATGCTGCCCCTATCGATATCAAAGAAATGTATGCCTTGGCAGCTGAAATTAAAAAATGTGAGCTTCATGTGATGAAAGAGATTATTTTTGCCAACTACAAAAAGGTATTTATTTATGAGTGATTTAAGTTGGTTATCGAGAACCACCTTGCTGGTAGGTAAAAAAGGTGTTGACAAGCTGCAGCAGGCGCACGTATTGGTTGTTGGCTTGGGTGGTGTTGGATCTTATGCTGCTGAAGCCATCGCACGAAGCGGTGTAGGAAAAATGACAATTGTTGATGGTGATATCGTTGATCCTAGCAATAGAAATAGGCAATTGCCCGCACTTAGCACCACGCATGGGATGTCGAAGGCCGCGCTGATGCAAGAGCGTATCATGGCCATTAATCCCGATATACAGTTGACAACTATCAGTACTTTTTTAACCCCCGAAAAAGTAGAAGAACTGCTGGCAAAACGATACAGCTATATCATTGATGCGATTGACAGCTTAACTCCAAAGGTAACCCTGTTGAGTACTGCTTACTATAAAAACATGAGAATAGTAAGTAGTATGGGGGCAGGTGGAAAAATGGATCCTACGCGTGTACAAGTTACCGATATTGGCAAAACTAAAATTTGCAACCTTGCCTACATGGTTCGAAAAAGATTGAGGTACAAAGGTGTTTATGGCGGTATTAAGGCCGTTTACAGCGCTGAACCCGCACTCAAGTCCTCTCTGATGCTCACGGATGGCAGCAACTTCAAAAAATCTGCATTCGGCACTATTTCCTATTTGCCCGCAGTGTTTGGATTCACCTGTGCTTCGGTAGTAATTAGAGATTTGGTAGAGTGGAAGGAGAAAAAATAAATTGTGAATGGTGAATGGTGAATGGTTAATTGTGAATGGGGAATGGGGAATCTCCCAACCCTCGCTAGTGTTGCACGAGTGGACTTACCTTCAGGCCAACGGCCTTATAGCAACCACAAATGATGAATGATTACTTCTTGGTATGTGTGATTACAAAAGTTCCTTGCCCATTGTACTCATCAATATCATATCCTAACTTCTTCAGCGGTTCAAGCACTACATCGCGATTCCCAACTACTACAATAACCATTTTATCATCTGTTAGATACTTGGCAGCTGTAGCGTTGATGGATGTTTTTGTGGCCGACTTCAAAATATTTTTTTGTTTTTCCAAGTAATCCTTTTCAAGATTAAACTCTACAATTCTTTTTAAGAAACCAGTTTTTTGTCCGTTCGTTTCATATTTCAACGCTTCTGATAAGCTAATCGAATTTTTAGTGTAGCTCAATTCCTCATCAGTAATCCCTTTGGTTTTATATTTCTTAATCTCATTAAATATTTCAACCAAACTGCTATCGGTAGTGTTAGCCTTAACACCTGTTGACACAGTAAATGGTCCCTTATATTTTGATCCGTTAAATGATGAGCGCGCACCATAAGTAAAGCCTTTATCTTCTCTTAAGTTTAAATTGATACGACTGTTGAATGTTCCGCCTAAAATAAAGTTCATCAATTGACAGTTGTAAAAATCGCCATAGGCATCAAATGGCAGGGCCACATAACCCACTCTGATTTCGCTTTGTGGCGCTTTTTCTTTGTGATAAAAATAAATTTTTGTTTTGGTAATGGCAGGAATTTCGGGCTCTTTTGGGAATGATAAGTTTTTACTTTTCCACTCATTTAAAAAGTTGAGTTTCTTTAGCACCTCATCTTGTTTAATTTGACCAACTACCACTAGGGTGCTGTTATTGGGAGAGAAGTTGCGCTGAAAATAATTTCTTACATCCTCTACTGTAATGCGGTCAACACTCTCGCTTGTTCCCATGATGGGTGTAGAAAAAATATGTTTATTGCCATAAAGTAAACTGTTGTAGGCATTATTAGCAATGGTTGAGGCCTGCATACCTTGATTAGAAATAGTTTGCAAGGCTTGGTTTTTAACCTTTGAAAATTCATCCATTTCCATTAATGGATTAAAGAACATATCTTTGAAAATAGCAAGCGTAGAATCCAAATTTTTAACAAGGGAGCTGATATTGAAAACTATTTCATTGGCCCCGGCATTGACATCAATTCTGCTGCCCATATTGCTGAGTGCCTGACTCAAAATATCACCTGCATAATTTACTGTTGACTCTTTAAACATTTCGGCTGTGAGGTAGGCCAACCCTGCCTTTTGTATAGAATCGAAAATATGGCCTGCACCAATGGCAAGCTGTATATTTACCATCGGTAATTCCTCCGAGTAGTTGCCAATTAATTTGAGTTCGTTGCCCAGTGTTTTTGTCCAATACTCAGGAACTTTTAACGCAGACAAAATGCCAGGTTGTGGTTGTTTAGAGCGATCAAAATTATCTTTTGCTTTTACATATTTCAAATCGGTTTTATCTGCCTTGAATGCTTTTTCATAAACCATTGTGCTATCCATAGCAAAGTTATCAGGAGCAGCTGTAGAGCCCGTTACACTATTTTTTGGAATCACACTCAATATCACAGCCGGCTGATTATAAATGTATTTTTCAAATACGCGCATCACATCGGCAGCTTTAAGTTTTTGCAACTCTTTGTAATACTCCGAAAGCATATTAGGGTTGCCCGCAAACACTTGTGCACTGGCTAGCGATGAAGCTTTGCCGCTAACACTCGAAAGGGAGTTGAGTATGCTTGCCTCTGTTTTATTTTTGAAACTTTTTAGATCCTCATCGCTAATGCCGTTCACTTTAAATTCTTGCAATACATCGTTAAACAACATTTCCATTTCGGAAAGTGGTACACCCGGCAGTGCCAATCCGGTAAAGTTAAATTTACCTGCAAGTTCTTGCGTTGGATGCGAACAATTTGCATTAAGTGCTTTTTGGTTGTAGATAAACTTTTTGTACACAGGACTATTTTTGTTCCCACTTAAAATTTCGGCAAGGGCATCGAGCGCAATTTCATCTTTATCATTTTGCGGCACGGTAGGGTAATTGATTGAAATCATGTGCTGCCTTACATTATCCTCGTAACTGATGTATCTTGTTTTGTCAAGTGTTACAGGAGTTTTATCTACCTGAGGAATATCGGGGCAGCGGGGGATACTGCCAAAATATTTTTCAGCAAGCTTCAATACATCCTCTGTTTTTACATCTCCGGCAACGGTAAGTGTGGCATTGTTTGGACCATACCAACGCAGGAAAAATTGTTTCAAATCATCGAGTGTGGCATTGTCTAAATCTCTCAAATATCCTATTGTAGGCCAGTTATAAGGATGACCGTAAGGATATAATGCCCTGCCAATTTTTTCGTTTACCAAGCCATAAGGACGGTTATCATAGTTTTGTCCTCTTTCGTTTTTAACAGTGCTTCTTTGTATTTCAAATTTCTTTTGTGTAACCGCATCAAGTAAAAAGCCCATTCGGTCTGACTCGAGCCACAAAGCCACCTCAAGTTGATTGGCAGGCATTGTTTCAAAATAGTTGGTACGGTCGGTATTGGTTGTCCCATTGAGCGTGCCGCCTGCTGCCGAAACTATTTTAAAATGTTGCTCATCACCAACGTGGTCGCTACCTTGAAACATCATGTGTTCATAAAAATGCGCAAAACCACTTCTGCCAATTTCTTCGCGATTGCTTCCAACATGATAGGTAACATCTACGTGCACCACCGGGTCGCTATGATCTTCGTGCACTATAACGGTAAGTCCGTTTTCGAGCATATACTTTTCATACGGAATAAAAAACGGGTTATCTTTTTTAGTTGCTTTTTCAATTAGTTTGGTTTGTGCAAACGCAGTTGTATGCAAAATAAAAAAAAGGGCTGTGCTTAAAATTTGGTATTTCATAAAATCAATTAATAACGCACAAAATTAGCATTCTAAGCAAGTAAAAAAAATAGTGTTGTTTTAATTGATTAGCTGATTAGCTGATGTGATGATTAGCTGATGCCCCAGCCCCCTTTTTTCAATGTGCCAATTGAGCAATGTGCCAATGTGCCAATTTAATTAGCTGATGTGCTGATGGAATAATTTGAAAATTTGAAAATGAGCTAATTTGAAAATGGTTGTATTTTTCTTTGCGAACGCAAACTTGCCTTTAATGGTGAATGTTTGAATAGTGAATTGTGAATGGTGAATTGTGAATGGTGAATTGTGAATTGTGAAATCCCCCACCCCCAACGTTTTTACTACAATAATCTTTTCACTGAACTGTTTTCATCGAAGCCCGAGGGGGTGCCGATGATTACATTTAATCCTGGTGTTTTGCCGGGCTCTATACTTCCAATTTTTTCTTCGAAACCTAATGCTTTTGCTCCGTTCAAAGTAGCCCAGCGTAAAAGGGCTTCAAAATCAATCTTAAACGCTTTGTAAATGGTTTGCATTTCGCTTAGTATACTCAAGCTATGATTAGATGCTAAACTATCGGTACCTAAGCATACGTGCTCTTTAAATGCCATCATCATTGACAAATCAGGCAAGGTGTTTTCAATATACAAATTGGCATTGGGGCACAAACAAAAGTACGAGTGCGGCAACATGTTTAAAACACTTTGCAACTCCTCTTTTGACGTGTAGGTATTGTGTACCCAAAGCATTTTTGTTTGCCTATTGATGAGTGCAGCAATACTAAGCATAGAGCCCGCAGCATTGGTTTTCCAATGTGCCGTATTGATACCAAAATCATAGAGCATTTGTATAAAAGCACCGCTGCCACTTAAGTACATACTGAGCTCCTCCTTGCTTTCTTGATTATGAATTGATAAGGGCATGCCCTTGTTTGATGCATGCTCGGCAATCATTTGCACAAGCGCATGAGAGGTGCTGTAGGGTGCATGCGGAGTAATACTAGCGTTAAAGTACTGTTTTTCGCCATGCAAATTTTTATATGCTGCTAACAGTTGCTCGCCATGTTTCAAGCTCTCTGAGGCCTTATCGGGATTAAAAGCAAACAGCTCAATAAAGTTATGATAATGCAACATTCCTTTTTGCTTAGCGCGCAACGAGTGTGTGCTATTGCAAATATCGCCAACGGCCACAATACCTGCTTCATACATCGCTTGCTGATGCTCAATTGCTGCCTCTTCTATAAGGGCTGAATCATTATTTCTGATCTGTTGTAAATGTTTGATAAAGCCAACTAATCCTGTATGTTCGGGCATCTTATTCAAAAGATGCGACAGCTCTAAATGACAATGCGCATTTACAAATCCCGGTGTAATCATCCCATTGAAAACAGCTATTTCACTACTCTCAATAGCTTGACTTGCGCTTTCATCAAGTACGCTGATGATCTGCCCTTGCTCATTTGTATGCACCACTGCATTGCGCATAGGCGCTGACGAAACAGGGTAAACATAGTCGGCTTTGAAGTAGGGCATTGCTTGATTTTTGTTGTAAAAATAGTTTTAAATTTTTGGTTGAAGGCGATTAAAATGTGATAATTAATACCCCTCAAATTCAATTTGCTATCCGTTTGAAAAATAAATCGGATACATTTTTTAGAATTCCTCAGAAAAATAGTTTTTACTCAAATTGAGATTTAAATTACTGTAATACAGCTGTATAAAGAAATCAAAAAGTCCTGCTTATCCGTTTTTAAACGCTTACAAGCAGTTCTATTCGTATAGAAAT
>JALRAS010000087.1:0-11610 GCA_023262495.1 Bacteroidia bacterium
AATGGACAAAATTAAACTCGGCTGTAAACTTACCGGTCGACAAGTTTAATCTTAATGATGAGATATAGGTAGGTATTTGGAATAAAGGAAAAACAGGTGCTTACATCGATGATATGCATATTGTTTTTGGCGATCAGCCAGAGCGCAAAAGTATAGCTGCCATCAATGATAAAAATAAGATTACTAGTTATCAAGAGTTGCAATTGTATGATGTTTCTCAAAAGTTAATCAATGCTATTAAACCCGGAGATCGCATAGTTCACGGTTACTATTTTCAACCTCAAAAAAAAATTGAAAGTATTTTGATAGTGGGTAAGTCCACCGCTAAAATGATATGTTACAATGAGGCACTGAAAGAAATGCAGCTGATTTGGCAAAGCAATGATCAAAATCATCCGATACTCAATAAAAGAAATATTTGTTTTGGTGGCGATTTTGATGCAGATAAAATTGCAGATCTTTTGGTCATAAATACCCAAACAAAAAAATGGGAGTTGCTACATTATAAAAATAATGATTGGGTAAGTTTTCATCAATCAGATAACCCTGTTCCCGAAGGCATGATCAATGAACATCTATCGGTACTCATCGATAATCATTTTGAAAAAAATAATCAAACAATATTGATGCAATCATCAGGTAATAAACTCGTTTATTTCTCACTCAAAAACAAGCAATGGCAAACTTGCTTGTACCAATCACTGCAAGAAAATATATTGTGTAACGAGCATGATTATTGGCTTAACTGGAATGATGCTAAACTATTAAAGTTTAATAATCAGTGGCGCTTTGACCTTTGTGAAGTTGCCTTCGATCACAATCAACTTTCGGGCAGGTCACGTCTAAATTTCAAAGGATTTAAAGGAAATTGCAACCCAAAGTATTATGAATATACTAATTTGGTAAGCGGAAATTTTATTCATTCCAACAAGAAGAGTTTATTGGTTATTAGCTATAATTGCTCAAGATTTAACTCCGATGGCAAAGAGTGCAGCGAAATTGAAAATAATGCGGAACTTCCAAATTCAATTCACTTTTATCAGTAGAAAATTGACGATGAGAAAAAATATCTTGTATAGGAATCGAATTTGGTTTGTTGCAGGGCTTATCAGCATCACTTCCGCTTTTATTCTTACATCATGTAGAGAGGAAAAAACGGAAGTACAAACTAAAATAAAAGCTGTAGAAATTAATCATTTTTCGGCCACTTCGAATTATCTCCCTGAGGAAAAAAATGAAAAATCGATTCTGCTCAATTATCAAAATGCCATTGATGGATTTATCATACCAACTTTAAAAGATGTTGAGGGCGGTTATTTCAAATGCAATTTTCAAGTTGATAATAACTCTGATAGTAGTCAACGATTGTACTACAAAATCTATTACCAGAACAGCACTTACAAATTTAATGAGTATGACTCTTTATCCGGCACACAGCATAAGTTGGCACACGAGAATTTTTATGGCAGTTGGGAAGATATAGATGTGACCTTCAAAGCCATTGACCTCCTAAAGCCAGGTGCTCAAGTTACCATTACTGATTCATTCAGAATTGTTGGTAATCCCAGAAATGAGGAGCGATACTTTAACAACGGTAAAAACGATCGATGGAAAAGAAATCCAAGGGTGGGTGAGTATCAATTTATGTTGGTAGTATGCACCGAGAAGGATTTAAAACTGATTCCCAAAGAGGTTCAATCTATTCACCTGAAAAAGGGAGCACAATTCATCAATCCATTTTACTACTTCAAATTTGGAGAAGGTAAAAATTTACAAGAAACAATCATTGCTGATGACCCTGTTGCCTTGAAAGTGCATGCAAAGCCCGATTTGGGTTCGGGTATTTATGTCAACAATGAAAGTTTTGGCGGACAGTCCTACGAAAAATCGTATTTCTGTAAAACTTGCGGACAAGATGACAACTTATATCAAAACGCTCCGGTGCAGCAGTTCATTAATTATGTAGATGCCTCAACCAAGTT
Organism: Bacteroidia bacterium; assembly: GCA_023262495.1. Classification (GTDB taxonomy): domain Bacteria; phylum Bacteroidota; class Bacteroidia; order UBA4408; family UBA4408; genus CAIKXD01. The sequence continues at coordinate 1,983 of JALRAS010000087.1, forward strand.
CAATAATATTCCTGTGGTAATGGATATTTTAAAGGATGACTATTCACAAATAGAGTATAATTGGAATAAAAGTTTTTTTGCAAAAGAAGAGCTTATTCCAACGTTGATACAAACAAGCAAGAAGCCCTGCCAAACAGTATTCTCAGATGCAAAGGAGCATAAAATAACCATAAAAAATCCGGGCTCTAAAGCAGGAGAGTGGAAGAAAGAAAGTGTGGGTATTATTACCCGGCACGGGATGACCTATGGTAAGTATCGGGTTAAAGTTAAGCTTACCGAATTGCTCAATAAATCGGGTGTTTGGAATGGTTTAACAAATGCTATATGGCTAATTACACAAGGAGGAGGTGAGTGGAATTTTAGAAGAAATTGCAACAGTAGCCGCGGATATATGTCTACCTATTGGGGTGGTGTAAATGATAAACGTGTGCGTGCAGTTGATTACAGTGAAATAGATTTTGAGATCATAAAAACACCGCCTTATTGTCCAGATAATGTTTTTCCACCTGTATATGATCATGCAATTGCTTATTCAAATAATATTAAAAGTTGGCATGTAGATTTTCCTGACGATGTTAAAGCAAGCAAAGGAAAGGTATCGGTAGCTTGTACGAATTGGGATATGGCTTGTATGGAACCAAAAAGATTTACAACAGGTTGCAACAGCATTGATTATCAAGGTAAAACATATCATACATTTAGGTGGGACTCAGTCTATCGCGCCCTTACCGAAAAGCAAGAAGAGTTAGATGATGAATTATTTGCAGGACCATTTTATTATTTTGAAATTGATTGGCGACCAACAGAAATTATTTGGCGCATTGGAGCAAGTCCCGATAAAATGCGCGTGGTTGGATACATGAATGAAGAGGTAACCTCTATTCCTAACAATCAAATGTTGTTGATTGTTACACAAGAATATCATAACACCACATGGTGGCCGGGTGCCCCTTATGCTCAAGATAATTTACCTTTCCCGCTCAATGATATACCGGGCGAGATTTATGAGATTATAATTAACTAGAGCTTTAACCCCAATTAATCAGTAGAAGTTAAACCCATTACATTTATTTTTTGGTCCACCCAAAAAAATATCTAGGCAATGCGTAATGCCAATACTGATTGAAATTAGCGCAATAGCATAAGACCATACTCCACTGTAACAAATTGAAAGTGCAATTGGTATTATTCAATAATTAAGCTGTTTTCATTGAACGTATCGGCTTCAAATATGGCCATGTTATTGGGGTTGAAATTTAAAAATTTTCCTCCTTTTGTTTTTAAAGCAAATTTGTTTGAATCGATTTCGAATTTTGCAAAAGATTCCCAAGCACCAAACCACTCCGAGTTAATAAATAATTTTTTATCCGTATCGCGATTGCTTGCAACATATTTACCACCATTTGTTTTAATGCCAATATCACCATTTCCAAAATCGACCATATAAAAAGTTTTAGCATCGTTTGCATTGCTAACAACTAACTCAAGTGCGTTGTCTTGAGGGTACGAAACATAAATGTGATTTGTAGTTTTAAGCCTAACCGTTTTATTTCTATAACTTTTACAGTCATTAGTCAATTTGTAAACAAAAACATTGTCAAAATTGGCAACATAATTACCTGTGTATCTCTCTACTAGTGGAGTTGATATTAGATTAGGGTCAGCAACAATTAAATATTTGGCGCCTCTTTTTATGGCATTATTGAAGGCATAATCATCTTGTAAATTGTTATAATCGCTCCATCCAAATCTACCTATGGCGTATAATGAGGCATTAGGAGTTTTATCTCCAATTGATAATACTTTGTCTTCCTTTTTTATACCTGCTTTGTCGATAAACGCTCTAAAATCTTTATGGTAATAATTTTCATTAAGTCGATGATGCTCGGGACCTCTGTTGTAGAAAGTTCTATTGTAGCTTTTGGCATATATCACATTGGCTAATAAAAATGCAAACATCATTACTCTAAAAACCTTTGAGTTGAAGGCTACTGGATACTTTATTTTGAATATATAACCCGCATTTAATAGAATCAAAACTGGAAAAATGTACAAGTTAATGGTATAATAAATATTGTCTCTGATGCCATAAAAAAAGGTAAAAATAAACATCAAAGTTCCTATTATAACTAGTATTAGCGATTGATATAAAAAGCCATCAGAAAGAACTTTATTTCGGTTGATAAAGAAAACAAGCACTATGAGTAAAACAATGGTAGGTAAAAAGTAATTTACAGGTGCATTCTTAAAAAATCCATTAATGGTATTCAAAAATGTTTCATCTGTTGTATCCCAAGAGGCCCAGTTGGGCCATACTTTAGTGCCTAAAAAGGTTACAGTATGTTTGTCGTTGTAGTATATAGCCCATTTATACCATGTAAAAATGGTGGTGAAGCAAAGTAAAAATCCAACCAAAATTTGTTTTTTATGATTGAAAAATTTTATGCGATTGCCTATTTCCCATTCATTTAATTCTATAAAGTAGAGCGCAGCAATGGCTACTGTGCTTATCACTGAATTTAATTTTAATAAGGCTGCTATTGTAAAAAATAATAAGAAAATCCATATCTGATAAGTCTTTTGTTCCTCTCTATATTTAAACAAATAATTCCAACCCATTAAGGTAAAACTAAGACTTGTAATATCGCACAAAAAATTGTTGGCAAAAAACATAATTAAAGGCGCAGAAAATATGAAAAAAGGAATCAGATAAGCAAAAAACAAATCTTTAAGCAAACGTTTAGCTATTTGAAACAAGGACAGTAACCCCATCATAAATATGAGCAAATTAACTCCTCTAAATAAAAATTCATGCGGACCAAATAATTTATAAAGGCAGGCTACAAAATAATAGAGTATTGGAAATTCGCCTACAGCATTTCCCTCGCCAGCCAATACATTATATACTTTTGGTTCAAAGAAATTCATCCCATTTTCATAATATATGCGCGCAAATGAGGCGCAATCAGCTTGACGCCAATTATGCATTGATTGTGGCTGAAGGCTTATATATGAAGGGTATTCAAAGAACAAACAGGCAAGAAGGAAAAGAAATATGAAAAGAGCCGCCTGGATTTTTGAATTGCTAAAAAGGTTAGTCATCATGTTTGTAATTGATTAAGGTAACGCGCTTAGATTATTCTGTTTTTGTCCGGAAAGAAATAAGAAAAACTGATTAAGATACTTACTTAAATTTAAAATTAACGAAACATAAGTTAAAGTTATTGTTATTCCAACAATAAATGAATCATGATTAGGTAATTGCTTCATTTATTCTTCAATACAAAATTAAGTATTAACTTTAAATTTATGTTATAAGCTCACATCGAAAAAAAACTTACTCTTACTCTTACTCTTAATCGTTTGCAACTAATACTTATAAAATATGCGTTTGTAACACATAAAAAACTAAACGATTTATCCGGTTTGTTAAACGATTAGTGAACGCGCGCTTAATAAAAAAAGCCCCAAGGAAACTCTTTGGGGCTTTTAATTTTAAATGCAAATTGATTACTCTTCTACAACTTCAAACTTTATCTCAGCAACCATATCTTTCATCAACTTTAACTTGGCAGTATAGGTGCCTAAAGTTTTGATGTTTTCTTCGTTGATGATAATAGCTTTACGATCTACTTCTTGTCCTAACTTACGAATAGCATCTGCAATTTGAATTGAAGTAACGGAACCAAAGATTTTACCGTTTTCACCGGCTTTGGCACCAACCTTAATCGTTAAATCTTTTAAGAAGTCGATTACTTTTTGTGCTTCTTTTCTTTGCTTTTCAATTTTAAAAGCTCTTTGCTTCATGGTTTCAGCCAATTGCTTTTGATTGCTTTCGGTAGCCATCACAGCTAATCCTTTTGGTATAAGGAAGTTTGAAGCATAACCATTTTTCACGGTTACCAACTCATCTTTTTCTCCAAGGTTCTTCACCTCTTGTTTTAGTATTACTTTCATTGTATAGTCCTCCTTAAATTATTTTAATAAATCGGCTACATAAGGCATCAAACCTAAATGACGCGCTCTTTTGATAGCTGTTCCAACTTTACGTTGATACTTTACTGAAGTACCTGTAAGTCTGCGTGGTAAAATTTTACCTTGCTCGTTCACAAATTTGAGAAGGAAATCAGCGTCTTTGTAATCGATATACTTGATGCCTGATTTCTTAAAACGGCAATATTTTTTCTTGCTTACCTCAACGCTTACTGGGTTTAGGTATCTTATTTCTGGTGCTTTTGACATGTCTTTTAAAATTAGGCGGTTACTTCTTTGGTTTCACTTTTCTTTGACCTTCTTTTTTCGGCCCAAGCCAATGCGTGCTTGTCGAGCGCAACAGTTAAAAAGCGAATAATACGCTCGTCACGCTTGAAGTTAATTTCAAGATCGGCAATAAAATTACCGGGTGCTTGAAACTGAATAAGATGGTAAAATCCTGAGGATTTCTTTTGAATTGGATAAGCCAATTTTTTTAGGCCCCAACTCTCTTCGTGCACCAATTTGGCGCCATTTGATGCAAGCAATTGTTTGTACTTGCTTACCGTTTCCTTTGCCTGTTCATCAGACAAAACGGGAGTCATAATGAAAACGGTTTCGTAGTTGTTCAACATGGTTAATAATAAATTAGTTAGTAAATAATTGTTTCACTTTTTAAAAGTGGAGCGCGAAAGTATAAAAACTATCGCTAAAATCCAAATAATGAGTTAAATTAACGCTCCTTGAAAATAAATTTTGCCTGCGAAGACTGATAAATTGACTTTTTACCATCTTTTTCCATCACAATGAGGGCATCATCTTGTATGTGAATTTTATCGAATTCGGTTTCGAAAACCATCTTGCCTGTATGATTCATCAATCCATATTTGCCATCCTTCTTGACTACTGCACCTTCCTTCCTAAAGTTGCTCGCTTCTTCCCATTTAGCCGCAATATGCATCTTGCCCTTCAGGTCAATATAGCCATACTTCCCTTTGACTTTTACCAATGCCAACCCTTGAGAAAATGATTCAGCCTTTTCGAATTGTGGTTTAATCACCACTTTTCCTGAAAAATCAACATAGCCCCATTTCGATTTCTTCTTCACGGGAATGAGCCCTTCCGATGGATGACCAATATCGGCATAGTCAAACGAGAGTTGGGTTTTGCCGTTTTTATCAATCAAGCCACGCTTATTTTTTAGGGTTGCCTTTGCAAAGCCATGATAGAATAATCCGAAAACTTCATTTTCGTGCTTGTAATCGAACTGAATCGGAATATTTATTTTTCCGTGTAAATCAATATAACCACATTTGTCATCTTTTGCAATTAGCGCAAGCCCTTCACTGTAATTTGAAATAATATCGTTTACGCAAGGAATTAAACTATCGCCTTTAAAATTAACCAAACCATATAGCTCATTGATTTGAACGCGTGCAACACCTTGATGAAATGTTTCTACCCAATCGAACTTTAATGGAAAAAGTAGTTTGCCTCTTTTGTCGATAAAGCTTTGCTTTTCTCCTTTCTCAACCATGGCAAAACCCTCATTAAAATCATAAGCATTATCCCACTCAAAGGGAATTACAACAGTTCCTTTGTGATTGATATACCCATACTTTCCATCTTTTTGAGCCAACAGTAAGCTATCATGACTATCACCAAGTTCATCGTAAATCATAGGAATAACCAAATCACCGGCACGATTCAAAGCGCCAAAAAACTGCTCTCTTTTAACCACCGCAATGCCTTCATGAAACGACTCGGCATCATCAAACGTAATTGGGATCACTATTTTTCCTGCTCGGTTGATAAAGCCGTAGCGCCCATTCTGTGAAGCCACTGCATAGCCTTCGCTAAAGTTATCCAAGCTCTCATAGCTAAAAGGAATCATTACATTCCCGTTTTTATTGATTGCACCATACTTACCATTGTCGCGCAAAATAATAAATGCTGTTTGTGCCAAAGCGAGCTCATTTTTGATTGCCTCCTTAAAAGGGTATTCAGGATATTTTTGAATGAATGCTTGAAGAAATTCGGGTGTGAAATCATTACTGCTTTGATTAAATATGAGTGACCATGCTTCATTGACATGCCTGTTACCCGGATATTTTTTGATGAAAGCATAATAGGACTCATTGTCTTTGAAGGCGGTGCAGAGTCGAAAAATAGAATCCTCGGCAGCTATGATGTATGGACTTTGCGGGAATTTTTCAATGAAAACACTGTAGGCCTCAGGGGTGTGGGCAACTGTTTTTTCTCGAAAGAGACAAAGCTCATAATTACTACGTGCGCTGCTTGCCTCCTCGGCTTGAGGATATGCAGCCAAAAATGCTGAAAAAGCAGCAGATGTGTTGAATTGAAGTGCTTGCGCGTAGGCAAGGGCATTCCTATTATTGATTGCTTGCGCTTTCATGGGCGAGCTTTCGTAAGTCTTCAGATACCTTTCATAGGCCTCAATCTTGTTCAATGCATTGGTGTATTCATAGGCCCTTACCGCAATCAAATCTTTCAACTTGTTGATGCTGTCAGAGGTCAGTTGTAGTTTCATCAATCGCTTATAGGCCTTGCTATCTTGAGCGGGCATGTGAACCGGTACTCTATTGATATTGGCATAGGCCGAATCAATCTGATGAAACGGATTATCTTTTCGATAGTAAATGACCGATAAACCAAAACATGCAGCTGCACGATCTTTTTCACGACAGTTGTAAAATATTTTTTTTGCTTTAAAATAATCGTAGATCGCGAGCGCTTCAAAACCGCGTTGTACGTTTGATTTAATCAATGGCTTTCGCATTTGCGCATGCAGTTGTAATGATGTAGCAAGCATCAAAATCAAAAGTATCGGAGCCCATTTCATAGCGCGCAAAATTATGCGATAACATTCAAAGTAGCATCATCTTTTTGATGAATATTATACATTATACCAATCTGATATATAAAATATTCAGGCAATTGGCAACCTATGCCATACATTCATATAAGCACCAATGACTGCCTAGGAACATAGCATTACGTTCGAAATTTTGAGCAATTGAGCGACAACTAACCAATTCCATGCCTTTCAACGAGGATATATATTGGCTACCGCATTGGTAAATTTATTTACGGAAGTTTAGGCTAAACGCAATTTTCTACCTGGTCTTAGGATAGTTTTTTTGCTGATACCGTTTAGCTTGCACAATTTAGAAACAGAAATTTTATTACGTTGAGCAATTTTGCCCAAGGTGTCGCCTTTTCTAATTTGATAGTAACGTGATTTTCCTTTGTATTTGGTATAATCCTTAACATAATTGAAGCAATGTTTGTCAATCAAAAATTTATCGACAAGTAAATTGCCATTTTCAAATGAGATAATACTTTCGGGATTAATAGCCATTCCTTTGTATCTTAATTCAAAGTGCAGATGACTTCCGCGCGAACGTCCTGTATTACCTCCTAAGCCCAATACATCACCGGCTTCAACATGGTCACCTATTTTTACATCAAGTCTGGATAAGTGAGCATATATTGTTTCTAAACCATTTTTATGACGGACTACAACTACGTTTCCAAATGTTGAACTACGTCTTGAAATACGCACGGTACCTTCAAATGCACACTTTACTTCGTCTCCTGTTTCGAGGTCAACATCAATACCATAATGGTAGCGATACCTTCCGCGAGGCCCAAAGTGCGAGGTAACCTTACCGCAGATAGGGTGCTGATAGTTGCACTGATAGTGGTCATCAAGTAAGATCTCTGTGGTGTCTTCCTTTTTAGTAAGATCAATTTTATAAGGGTTCACACTTACGGTGTCCCAAATCCCATAGTAATCGAAAGACGGATCAAAATTATTATAACTTTCGGACGAGGAGAAATCAAAATTATCTACATCATCAAAATTTTCCGAAAGAGGAGACTCAATAAGAGCGGGATTTACAAATTTGAAGGGAACAGTGTCTTTTTCTGTTGCGGCTTTTTCTTCCTTTTTCTCGGGCTTTACATCTTTTTCTGCATATGCCCATAGGCTGAAACTAGCGAACATAAGGCCAAGAATGATTTTTTTGCTTTTGGTCATTGATTAATTTGTTTGTTCGCTTTGTCAGCTGATTGCTACATTGGTAATTAAAAATTTAAAACTTTGCGAAAATATTAAATCAATCGAGATATGCAAAAAAAATGCATCTTTAATTAAGTTAAAAGGAGTTAATTTCTGTTAATCAACAAGTAAATTGTGCGTAAGCGTGGCTCATATCATTAAAATACTGACCTTTGAGCCCAATGATAACAGTTTCGCATCCAACAAAAATAATTTCGGCTGATATCGATTTGCCTGCCTCTAAAAGTGTCAGTAATCGTTTGCTTGTAATCCATTTTCTGATGGGGCAGTCGTTTAAAATAAATCACCTGAGTGCATGTGATGATACCAATAATTTGCAAAAGGCCTTAGCCAAACTTGCTGTTGATCTTCAATCAAACACAAATCAAGCAATTGTTGTAGATATTGGCGAAGCAGGTACCTCCTTCAGGTTCTTAACTGCCATGCTTGCCATCATACCCGGTAAATTTATCCTTACCGGTAGTAAGCGTTTGCTTGAACGTCCCATACAACCGCTTGTAGATGCCATGCAACAGCTAGGGGCAAGCATCAGCTATGAAAACAAGCATCCGGGTAATCCGCTTCTTATTAATCACACGCTCATGCAGGGGGGCGAGATCGAATTAGATGCAGGTGTCAGTAGTCAATTTGTTTCTGCTTTGATGTTGATTGCGCCTTACTTCAAAAAAGGGTTGGTAATCAAATTAAAGGGTAAACCTGTTTCTGTTGCTTACATTGTAATGACCATGAAACTGATGCAGCAATTTGGTGCCGAGGTAGTTTTCTCTGCTCATGAAATTCATATCAAGCCAACAAACTATCTGTTTCAATCGAGCGCATATACTGTGGAGTCAGATTGGACAGCAGCGTCTTATTGGTATGCTTATGCGTTATTGTCAGGACAAAGCAAAATTCAGTTAAAGGGTTTATATTTCAACAGCTTGCAGGGAGACCGTCTGTTGGCCGATTTGTTTGCTATGTATGGTGTTCAAACGCACTTTAATAATCAAGGTGTAATTATTTCTAAAGGTGATCATAATGGATATATTGATGTGTTTGATTTTAACGACAATCCTGATTTGGTGCAAACTTTTGCCTTCATGCATGCCGCTTTGCAATTGCCACTACAAATTAACGCTGCTGGAAATTTACAACACAAAGAAACTGATCGGATTGCTGCGCTTGCTTGTGAACTGAAAAAAAACGGGACTCATTTGCAAGTTAAACATCCCGATGATATGCGCTTAATTTTTTCATCTGCTAACCATCAAGGCATGCCAATTTTTGAAACCTATCAGGATCATCGCATGGCCATGTCGGCATCCATTATAGGTATGATGAAGAAAGTAGGGATCAAACATCCGGAGGTGGTTGCCAAATCATACCCCAATTTTTGGGATCATCTAAAAATAGCCGGTTTTGAGATAAATGAAATAACTGATTAAGCTTTTTTTCTGAGCAGCACGATTTCGGTACTAGGGCTATCTGTCACTTTTTGGAGCAATATTTTTTCGATAGGGTAGAGCATTGCCCCAAACAAATGGCCTAATGGTTTGATCAGTGCTACCGTAT
>JALRAS010000087.1:11620-11881 GCA_023262495.1 Bacteroidia bacterium
CCAATAGGCGTGTAGTAATTTATTTTTGCTATCGGCAGGATAGTTGCTCAATATCATAAATGGTTTGTGATCTACAACTTCAAAGCCGGCACGTTCAAATAAATCATACAAATACTGCTTGGTGCGAGAAACTTGATGCTTGGTTCGAATGGCTTCTCCGTTTAAAAAATTATCGGAATAAATAAAATAACCACCCGGCTTTAACAATGCTGCAATATTATGCACTGCCTTATCAAAACGATTGTCATCAACAATATGAAA
>JALRAS010000088.1 GCA_023262495.1 Bacteroidia bacterium
AAGTATCGAATCGATTATTTATATCCGGTTAAAATTAATTCGGCCGAATTTATAAATATTGCTCAAGGGTATCATTGTGATTTATTTGTTTCGATGAGTTTCAATCAAATATTTAGAGAAGAAATCATGAACATGCCACCTCTTAAAACCATAAACTGCCATGCGGGTCAGCTTCCATTTTATCGAGGTAGAAATATATTAAACTGGGCACTCATTAATGATGAAAAATGTTTTGGCATTACAGTACATTATGTTGATAGTGGTATCGATACGGGTGACATCATCTTACAAAGAACATATCCTATAAATGATGCGGATAATTATAAAAGCTTGCTTGAGGTTGCCTACACCGAGTGTGCCAATATTTTGTACGATGCAATTAAAATAATTCAATCAGGGCAAGTTAATCCTGTTAAGCAAGAAAGCATTCACCCTGTAGGGTTTTACTGTGGCCGAAGAGGTAAAGGAGACGAATTGATTAATTGGAATCAAAACTCGAGGCAACTGTTCAACTTTATTCGTGCAGTATGTAAGCCTGGTCCTATTGCCACAACATTTTCAAATGGTGCAGAGGTGAAAATAAATAAAGCTCGATTGATTGAGAATGCGCCAAACTATATTGGTACACCTGGGCAGATACTTCTCAAAACTCAAAATGGCTACTTGGTAAAGACCTTGGACAGCTTCATTGAGGTATCAGAAGTTTATTCTAATGTAAAAATAAAAGTCGGAGATAAATTATTATCATGAACAAGGTAGTTATTATAGCGGAAGCAGGAGTTAATCATAACGGACAATTGAGTTTGGCTGAGAAGCTGATAGATGCAGCAGCAGAGGCAGGAGCAGACTATGTTAAGTTTCAGTCTTTCAAGGCTGAAAGCCTGGTTAACGCTAATGCTCAAAAAGCAGATTATCAAAAAAATAATATGCCAGGTGAGGAGGGAACACAATTCAACATGCTCAAAAAATTAGAGATGGGTTTAGATTGGTATCCCATATTGATTCAACGCTGCAAGGATAAAGGGATTCATTTTTTATCTACTGGATTTGATCATGATAGTATTGATTTATTAACGCACTTTGATATCCCTTTTTTTAAGATTCCTTCAGGGGAAATAACAAACAAGCCCTATTTGCAACATATTGCTCGCAAGGGCAAGGATATTATACTGTCTTCAGGTATGGCAAACATACAAGAAATAAAGAGTGCGGTTGAGATACTTGAAGCAGAGGGAATTTCAAGAGATCGTATTGTTGTATTGCATTGTAATACGGAATATCCTACTCCAATGAAAGATGTTAATTTATTAGCTATGCAACATATTGCCTCAGCAATTGGGGTTAAAGTAGGGTATTCTGATCATACTTTGGGTATTGAGGTTGCCACTGCAGCAGTAGCATTAGGTGCTGTGGTTATTGAAAAGCATTTTACATTGGACAGAACATTGCCAGGACCCGATCATGTTGCTTCTCTATTGCCCGATGAGTTGAAACAGATGGTAGTTGCCATCAGAAATATTGAAATGGCCATTTCGGGTAGCGGATTGAAAGAACCAAGCCCAAGTGAGAAAAAAAATGTAACGATTGCCCGAAAAAGTTTACACGTTAAGCACAATTTGAGCAAGGGACATAAACTAACAGTTGATGATTTACAAACTTTACGACCTGCCGATGGAATTTCACCTATGGAAATTGATGAGGTTGTTGGCAAAACACTTTCATGTGATGTTACGTCAGGTAGTTCTTTAAAATGGGAAAATCTAGCATGATTAAAGTTGGTATATTAACAAGTTCAAGAGCTGATTATGGCATTTATCTTCCGCTGCTCAATGCGCTGCAAAGAGATGCTGATTTTGAATTAGAGCTTATCGTTTTTGGTACGCATTTGTCAAAGTTTCATGGTTATTCGATTGAGCAGATTAAGAGTGACGGCTTTACTATTGCAGCTTGTATCGAATCACTATTATTAGGTGATACACCTTCAGCCATAGCGAGTTCATTTGCCCTAACTGCTCAAAAATTTGCTGATTTTTGGGGAGCACAAAAAAATAGATTTGATATAGTGTTTGCACTTGGCGATCGATTTGAAATGGCAGCTGCAGTGCTCTCTGCTGTTCCTTATGGTATTTCAATGGCACACATACACGGGGGCGAAACTACCATTGGAGCAATTGATAATATTTACAGACACTGCATCAGTTTGGCGAGCAAGTATCATTTTGTAGCAGCGGAACCTTTTATGCAAAGATTGAAAGAATTGGTACAACCCAATGATCAACATATTTACACCGTTGGTTCGCTAAGCTTGGAAAATATTCAGCATATTGAACTATTAACTCCCGAAGCATTCTATCAAAAGTGGGGAATTGATTTAAATGAGCATACCATTTTGATAACTGTGCACCCAGAAACAGTTGCCTTTGATAAGAATGAACTATTTTGTAAGGAAATGCTACACGCATTAACTGACCTTTCAAATTCTTTTCAGTTAGTGATTACCATGCCCAATGCAGACACGGCAGGATTGATATACAGGCAGGCATTTATGGCCCTTTCGGAGCAAAAGCATAATGTAAAATTAATCGAAAACTTTGGTACACAATCCTACTTCACTTGCATGAAATATGCAAAATTACTTATTGGAAACACCTCAAGCGGGATTCTTGAGGCCGCAAGTTTTAATAAATATGTACTCAATTTAGGAGATAGACAAAAAGGCAGATTGTGCAGCGCTAATGTTGTTCATGTACCTTTTGATAGTAATGAAATTATTGCCCAAACGAATGAATTTGTTAACTCTACTTACCAAGGAGAAAATATTTATTTTCAACAAAATCCATCAGCGCAAATTATTAACTTAATTAAAAGGGAGTATGCCGCCACTGTATAAACATATTGCCAGCATAAATCTTCCTGTTAGAGAGGCACTTAAAAAGCTTGATCAATTGGCTTCAGATGCGATATTATTTCTTGTTGATGATGAAAATAAACTTAAAGGATCGCTCACAGATGGAGATTTAAGAAGGGGATTCATCAAAGGACTTAATTTTGATGACCATTTGTTGTCTTTTATTCAACCTAACCCAAAGTATATTCAACAAGGTAAATATAATCTCACAGAAATTATTGCCCTTCGGGAGAAGAATTTTTCTGTTTTCCCGGTGGTGAATGATTTGATGCAAATTGTGAATGTTGTTAATTTCAAACATCAAAAATCTTACCTGCCTGTTGATGCCTTAATAATGGCTGGTGGTCGAGGAGAAAGATTGCGTCCTTTAACAGATTCAGCTCCAAAACCTCTGCTCATGGTTGGCGAAAAACCAATCATAGAGCACAACATTGATAGATTGAGTAACTATGGTATTGATGATATATGGATTTCTGTGAGGTATCTTGGTGAACAATTAGTTGATTATCTTAAAGACGGCAGTAAAAAAGCCATACGTATAAATTATTTGTGGGAGAAGGATGCATTGGGCACTGCAGGTGCACTTGGGCTTGTTAATGATTTTATACACGAGCATGTGCTGATGATGAACTCTGATTTGTTGACCAATATTGATTTTGAGGAAATGTTTCTTTTCATGGAACGCGAGCAAGCTGATTTTGTAGTAGCATGTGTTCCATATACAGTAAACATCCCTTACGCAGTTATGCAAGTTGAGAATAAACAAGTAACAGGTTTTAAAGAAAAACCAACCTATACGCACTATTCCAATGCAGGCATATATTTAATGAAAAGGGATGTTGTTGAATTCGTAAAAAAAAATCAGCCTTATGACGCTACCGATTTGATGGAAGACTTAATTAAAGCCAAGAAGAAGGTGGTAGCTTTTCCTTTAATTGGTTATTGGTTAGATATTGGTAAGCATGAAGATTATAAGAAGGCACAAATGGACATAAATAGCATAAAGTTTTAATGAAACCAATAGTAATTATTCCTGCAAGAGGCGGTTCAAAGGGCATCCCACATAAAAACATCAGGTTGTTGGGAAATATGCCTTTGATTAAGTATACCATTGATGCTGCGTTAGAAGTGTTTGAAAAAGATCAGATTTGTGTTTCAACAGATTGTGATTTAACCATTGAGGTTGTTGAAAGATTGGGTTTGTCTGTTCCATTTAAGCGGCCGGCACATTTATCTACCGATGAAGCTGGCACTTTTGAAGTGTTGAAACACGCTTATGAGTTTTATTGCGAAAATTTCTATGTGCCTGATACCATAATTTTGCTTCAGCCTACATCGCCTTTTAGAAACGCCAAACACATAAGAGAAGCTACAGGTTTGTATGGAAAAGAAAGCGATTTAATTGTTTCAGTTAAACACACTAAAGCCAATCCTTATTTCACTTTGAAAGAGGAGGATGAGGCAGGGTATTTACAATCATCTAAACCTAGTTTGTTTACAAGGAGACAGGATTGTCCTGCCGTATACGAGCTCAATGGCGCTATTTATATTTTTTCTTCCAACATCCTCTTGAAAAGGAATTCAATACAATCTGAATTAACAAAAAAATATGTAATGGATGATTATTCATCCATTGATATTGATACGCCATTAGATTTATATATAGCTGAACAAATGTTAAACTACAATCAATGAGTGAAGGAATAAAAAAATATGGTGGTATTTTATTGAAGGGTTCATTTGCTGTGAGTTTGGCCAACTCTACAACTAAGTTTGTCAGCTTTCTTTTAATTCCAATTTTTACATATTATTTGTCACCCGAGGATTATGGTACGGTGGCTATGGTTACTATAGTTGTAACGTTTTTAAATTTGTTTTATAATCCAGGGATGGTTTCTGCCACAATGCGTCTTTATCATGATACCGATAATGAGGAAGAGCGAAAAGAATTGATTGGTTCGGCACATCGTTTTTTCTTATTTTTCCCAATCATATTTATCATTACCGGACTTATTTTTGGTGAGTTTATATTTGAAAAGGCATTCAATGATTTTAAATTTTATCCTTTTGGACTTATTGCGCTTATTTTAGCTTTTTTTGGTCAGCCTAAGCGCATTTGGGTAACCCTTATGACACTTCAATATAAGGTGCACATTACGGCTATCTACTCTGCAATTTCTGTGATAGTTGGTATTTTAACAACTGCATTTCTTGTGATTGTATTAGAAATGGGTGCTATGGGGAAGGTTCTTGGAATGTTTCCTTCAGTAATCATTTTCTTTTTCTTAAGTTTTACAACCATCAGGAAATATGCCGGAAATCTTTGGTCATTTGCAAGTATAAAAAAGCAGTTAAAGTTTGGATTTCCATTAATCATAGCAATATGGTCATATGAATTTCTACATCTTGCAGATCGATATATACTCGAGCGAATGACCAATTTGAAAGATGTTGGTATTTATTCATTTGGGTATCATTTGGCTGAATTGCCAATGTTTTTAGTATTGGGTGTTAAACAACTTTGGAACCCTATTTTTTATGAAAACATGAACAAAGGAGATTTTAAAACAATATCCAAGTTGATAAATTACTTTGTGGCCTTTTTAACATTAATAAATATTGGTGTTTTGCTTTTTAGCAAGGAAGCTATAGTGTTATTTATTAATCCTAGATATTTTGATGCTATTCCTGTAATTGGTGTAATTATCGTGGGCGTGTATTTTAATGGCCTACTTACTATTTCGAATTCTATATTGGCTTACAAGAAAAAATTTGGAACAACTTCTAAAATTGCACTCATTGCAACTGTTATTTGCATTGTTTTAAACATTTTACTTATTCCTACAACAGGTATAATGGGATCTGCAATTGCAACCATGATCTCGTACTTTATATACTTTGTATTGGGTTTATGGCATCAACGCGAAACCATTGCTCAACTGCAGGCCAAAGCGCTCACCATAGTGCCAATAACCTGTGTAGTGCTTGTGATGCTGATTAATTTGTCGTTTAATCATACGTTTAAAAATGAGTTTAACTGGACAGAGCTAATTCTCAAGATTATAATTTTTGTTGCGGTTTGTTTTACTTTCTATCAGTTTAAATTATTGGGGAAGGAGGAAGTTGTATACCTGAAAGCAATAATCAAATCTAAAATACTTAAAAAAAAGAAAACTAATTTATGACCGTATACTTTCCTTACGAAACTAAAAATCGTGAACTTGATGGTAAATTATTACTCTCAAGTTATCTCCTCAACAAGGGGTATGAAATTGTAATTGGCTCGAGGAAGGCTGTTAGAACAGAGGCATTGAGTCATTCAAATGGGATTTATTTTTTTAAAAGTTTGTCTGTAGAAGAAAAAGGCCTCTATAGGCAATTGAGGTACAACAAGCATCACCTTGTTTTGCTGCATGCGGAGGGTGGAATACACTATAAAAACAATGACGAAAATATTTTATCTTGTTACAATAAGGATTTATTGCCTCAACTTGATGATAACTTTATTTTTGGGACCGCCATTCAAAAATCAATAATTAAGTTAACCAACTACACTCATTCTACAATTTCGGGAGAACCCAGATTTGACTTGTTGAAATCAAAGTATCATTCTTACTTCAAAGATGACATAAAGCAACTGACAAATACCTATAATGATTTTATCCTAGTTAATACAAATTTTGGTCTATCCAATTCTTATGTAGGGGAGGAGAAATTATTGAAATATTACGAAAAGGAAAAGACTCTTTCAGTGGAGGCAAAAAAACTATTGCTATTCAAGTTTAACTTTTTGAAGGAGGTATTCAATGATTATTTAGTAGCACTGTCGAAATTGGCAGAGGCATTCCCTCAACTTAATTTTGTTATTCGCGCACATCCAAGTGAGTCCGAAGATGCTTATCATCAACTTGCCAACCACCATAAAAATATTCATGTAGTTAAGGAGGGTAATGTTGCAAAATGGATACTTGCATCCAAGGCAGTTATTCATTATGATTGTACTACCGGTATGGAAGCCGCAATGGCAAATGTTCCTGTGATTTCATTTGTTCCTAAAATAGATGAAAGTATTTTGGCTTGGCTTCCTGTTGCCCTCAGTCAACAGGCAACAAATACTGATGAGTTGATTAGCAAAGTTCATGAGATATTAAATGCCAAGCAATACCAAAATAACATATCTAATGAGCTGAGAGAAGAATGGTTGAGTTTTGTGCATAATGTTTCTTTTGAATCCTCAGAGATTATCGTTCAAAAGTTAATGGAATCGGTTAACAATAAATCCAAAACACAACCTGTTTCATTATCAAAACTCTTTAAACTTTACTTTCAACGGAGGAAACGCGATTTAAAGTATTATAAGGACAGTTTTAATACAAAAAGAAGCATCACACGAGACAAGTTTGGCGAAATCTCAGTAGCTGAGTTGAATTATAAAATTTCAATGCTACACAAAATTAATGGATTTAATCAATCTTTTAAAGTAGTAAAATTGGCTAATGACCTATTTAAAGTTATTCCTCAATGAATCGATTGCAAATTGAGTCTTATTTGAGATTTGGGTACGATATTACCTTTAATGATTGGCGTTATGAGTTTGATTTTAGCAGAATTAACAAGTTGCCATATGCCAATAAAAATTTACCTGAACTTATACAGATTGGTGCTCAAATTTTAATGAATTCATTGCAGCAGCTTTATGAAAATAATGAGATGGTAGTGGTTCCTACAAGTGGCGGGGTAGATTCAAGAGTGCTGTTAGGGTTCATGTTGGAACATAAAGAATCTAAAGATATCAAAACATATACATTTGGAGTGCCTAATACCTATGATTTTGATATCGGAAATCAAATAACAAAATATTGTAACACCAATCATGTGGTATTTGACTTAAATAAGCACATGTATTCCTTGGATGAACTGATTGAAACATCTCGTTGCATGTCGCATCAAAGTCCTCTTTTTTTTCATCCTCCACTATTTAAGCTTCGTGAATTGTATGATGATAGTACTATTTGGACAGGTGTAAATGCAGGTGCTGTTGTGGGTAGCTTTGCTAAACATAGCTATACCAATAACGTTGATGATGCCATTGATAAATTTTTAAAAAAGGATATTTTTAAAAAGAAAATAAAGCTGCATACTTTTGACAATTCAAAGTTTAAGGAAAACGTAAATAGGAATACAATCGACCCTCAATTGTTATCCTACGATGAGCAAATTACCATTAAGGAAAGGTCGCTTAAGTACTTGGCACCCCACGTGCTCCTGAAGGGATTTAATTATAAACTTCCGTTTATAAACACTCCATTCATGGATTTTATGTTTAGTGTGCCTAATGAATACAGAATAGGTAAAATGCTTTATCGTAAAATAGCCGAGCACTTATTCCCTGACCTGTTTCAGTTTCCTTTGGAATGCGATTATGGATTAAAAAGTTTTTATGGAAAAAAAATCATCAGGTATAAGCAGTTGTATGTAAAAATAAGACAGAGAATGTATGAGAAGCAACCAAGGTATTGCTATTACCTGTCTCCCATGATAAACTATTTCAATTTGGATGAGGCCTTCAGATCAAATAGTAATTTAAAGAGGATTATTTTTGAACAACTGCAGGACTTGAAAGATAGAAAATTAGTCGATGCTAATTTGATAGATCAGATTTGGCATAACCATCAAAACTATCATCAAAATTTAAGCACTGAAATCAACTTCTTATTTTCACTTGAGATACACCACAAAGCAGGTAAAGTTTAAACATGCAAAAAAATATTTTATATATACATAACACTTCAATTGATTCCAAGACAGCCAATTTGACTCAGGTAATCAGTATGTGTAATGCTTTTAGTGAGGAAGGCCTTTCAGTTAAATTATTATTGCCCTCCAATAGGCATAAGAAGGATGAGGATTTTGGTATTATTAAAAAACATTTTTCGATTGGCGAACAAGTATGTTTAGAGTCCTTCAAAAATCCATTTAAAAGTTATAAAGTCAATAAAAACTTTAACTTTATCAGTCTATTTTTTTATTTATTGAAAAATAAAGAAAATAAGGAGAGCATTGTTTTTGTAAGAAGTGTTCATTACCTGCTTGTATCCATTTTGCTGGGATACAACACCATATACGAGTCGCATAATTTTTTGGTGCATCAAGGAAACAAGTATATTAACAATTTACTAAAATGGATTTTAAAGTTATCATTCAAAAGTAAGCGCGCATTGCTGTTCATAGGGATTAGTGAGAATTTATCAAAATATTGGATTGCACAAGGAATACCAGCCCAACAGGTGTTAACCGCCCATGATGGATTTTCACCCATCCTTTACCCCAACCATGTTGATAAAGTCAATCTCAAAAAGCAATTGGGATTGGGAGAAGGTGTATTCAATGTAATTTATACCGGTAACATACATCTAAATAGGGGAGTGAACTATATTATCGAATGCGCCAAACGTTGCCCTGAAATGCACTTTTACATTGTTGGTGGACCTGATCATATGATTGATTTCTATAACAAGCAATACCAAGCGGGTGATTTTAAAAATTTATTTTTTAGAGGACAAGTAAAACATCAAGAGGCAATCAATTATCAATTAGCAGCTGATTTACTTTTGGGTGTATGGAGTAAAGATGTGCCTACTATTAATTACTGCTCGCCACTAAAATTATTTGAATACATGGCAACCGGTAATCCTATATTGGCTTTTGATTATCCAACTATTAAGGAGGTAATTAGCGACAATGAAAATGGCTATCTTTGCAAAGCAGATGATATCGATGATATGGTTATTAGGCTACAAAAAATAAAAGATGATGTAAATAAATTATCTGTGGCTATAAGAGCCAAAAAGGATGCGTATGATTTATACACTTGGAACAAAAGGGTTACTCAAATCTTAAATCGGCTAAATGTATAATCTGTTTTATTTCTTATTTGTAATTACATTTACACAGGGCTTGATTCAAAATTTGTTGAGCGCAACCGTTGCTCGTTGGTTAATAGAGCCTCTTATTGCAATCATATTATTGATTACTATCAGCAGAAATATAAGAAGGTCGCCCTTTATGATTAGTATTGCTTTTTTTTTACTGATATTTATTGTGTCTTGTGGTTATCACAAAGATTTTAATTTGGCTTCCTACACATTTTTTAAACCTTTCATATACTCTTTCATAATTTTTTATGCTTCGTATCATGCCAGATTTACCAATAATCAGATTGCAAAATTAAAACAGCTTATTTACACCCTAGTGCTAATTCAATTGCCTGCCTGTGTAATTAAAGTAATTGCTGTTGGAGGTTTTGCTGAAAAAAATGTTGGAACCATGAGCTACAGCGGAGGTAGTCTTCATCTTGTATTTCCTATGTTGGTGGTCGGATTTTTATTGGGCTTTTATTTCTTTGTTAAAAAAGACAATAAATATCTTTACCTTATATTGGCTTTTATCTTTTTTGGTGTTACGGGGGCTAAAAAGGGCGTTCCTTTTTATTTATTGGGCCTAATTTTGTTTGCATTCTTATTTCATAATGTTTATGTGCTTAAAAAAACAATCAACTTTTTTAAAGTAGTTCAGGGAATAGCAATTGCCTCGGTGCTATTTTATTTTAGTGTGATATTAATTCCGGGTTTAAATAAAGAAAAAACTATCGGTGGGTCTTTTGATCTTGATTGGCTGCAGGATAAAGTTTACTCGTATTCATTTTATGATGAGGAAAAGGACTTGTATCAAGGTCGAATGGGAGGTATTAAAGTATTAGTTGAAGATTTATTGAATGATCAAACTAATTATTTAACGAAAAAGAATTTAACAACAAGCTTTATTGGATACAAGCCGAGTAGTTTTGATGAAAGTTCCTACTTAACCGGTAACGAAAATGTGAATGAAGAACATAACCGTATTATCCCAACAGGTTTTTTTCGAATGTTATTTGCAATGGGTGTTCTTGGCGTTGTTGGATTCATGTTTTTCTATGGGTCTGTATTCAATTATTGCCGCACTTTGTTTTTTAAAAAACTCAACTATTTTTCCGCCTACGGAAAGGCACTTGTTTTCGGATGCTTGTTATTTTCTGTAGTAATCTTTGTCGATTTTTTCACGTATTCCCATATGTACACTTTTAGTACTATTTATGTTTTTTATTTTTTTATTTTGGGTCAGTTAGCAGTTTATAAACCAAACAACGTGCACTTATTCGTGCCCAAAGACAGCGATTTGATACAAACCAATTATACATCGGTAACTCAGCAATAATATGTATTTAACCAATATTTTCTTTACTATTTACGCTTTTATCAGCGGTTTTAATTGGAGAAAAATTAAACATACAGTTGCTTCATTTCCCTATGAAATGGATGCAGCATCTCAGCTGTGGTCATAATACTTTTGAGTGGCAAATTTAACTTTTGTTCGTTTAAGTATTTAGCAAAGGTATAAATGGCGGTAGGATATCCACGTAGGTGTTGAATACGCTCTTTCTTGATGGTTTGATAAATCTTATGCATGGTTTCATCTGTCATGTGAGATATGGGAAACGCATAAAAATTCATGATCCAATGCCAAACAGTTTTCTTCCAACTTTTGGAGTTTTGAGGAATTAGTGAACCTCCGGCAAGAACCGCTAATTTATCGTGTCCATAGTTGTATCCGGCTTCTTTGAAAGTGCGCAATTTCACCGCCCAATTAAGCAACCATGTGTAACGATCAACATAAAACTTAAATGCTAAGCCGGTAGTACCTCCGGTCATTCTGGCCACCGGTTTAAATTGCTTGTAGTTAACAGCAAGGGTTTTATCTCTGTGCTCGGCAATAACCTTTTTATTGATCACCGGTATTTTTTTTAGGTCATCAATTGATTTGATGTCGGCAGGCGTTAACTTGTGCTTATCAAACCAATAGGTATAAAATGGTACT
>JALRAS010000089.1 GCA_023262495.1 Bacteroidia bacterium
AGCCGATCAGGTAAAGGAGCAAAATGCCAAAGAAAGTATGATGCTTCTATCAACCTATGCGCAGCAACAATTTACGACAAATCTTTTTGAAACCGAGGAGGGCAAAAATATTGGCTTGAGTTATTTTAAGGAAAGAGGTTTCAGTAAACAAACAATAGAAAAGTTTCAATTGGGTTATGCGCTCTCCGAGCGAAAAGCATTTTCGGATAAGGCGGTTGTCGATGGTTATTTGATGGAGTACTTGGTGAAAACTGGGCTTACCATTGAAAATGAAGGACGCTACTTTGACCGCTTCAGTGGCCGAGTTATTTTTCCTATACACAACATTAGCGGACGACCTATTGCATTTGGCGGAAGAATTCTTATCAATGATAAAAAGGTTGCCAAATATCTCAACTCCCCTGAAAGCGAAATATATCATAAAAGCAATGTTTTATACGGGCTCTATCAAGCCAAGAAAAGTATTGTAGAAAATAACAACTGTTATTTGGTTGAAGGGTATACCGATGTAATCAGTATGGCACAGGCTGGTGTTGAAAATGTAGTGGCTTCTGCCGGAACTTCGCTTACTGTTGAGCAAATTAGGTTAATTAGGCGTTTTACTCCCAACGTTACCATTATGTACGATGGAGATAATGCAGGAATTAAGGCGTCCTTTAGAGGGATAAACTTGCTGCTTTCGGAGGGAATGAATGTTAAAGTGTTACTGTTTCCCGATGGAGAAGATCCTGATTCATTTGCTAAAAAGCACACGAATGAGGAACTCACGGCATTTATGCGCGATAAAACTTCCGACTTCATAAGTTTTAAAACCAAATTGTTACTTGGCGAAACGCAAAATGATCCCATTGGAAAGGCGCAGCTCATACATGATATTGTTGAAAGCATAGGGTTGATTCCCGACCTCATTGCAAGGTCTTTATATTTGAAAGAATGCAGTAGATTGATGTTGGTTGATGAGCAATTGTTGATCAGCGAACTCAATAAATTTCTGCGCAAGCAAAAGCAAAAGACAGATGGCCCATCAGGTGAGCCCGAGTACTCCCCGCAAGTGCAAACAGAGCCTGTGGCGCAGCCGGAAACGTTGGTTGAAAATGCTGAACTTGACACAACCGCGCAAGAAGATGAAGTTATCAGGTTGCTGATTCAATACGGAAATGAAGAGGTAGAGCACCTTTCGCAAAGCGAAACCGGAGAAACCGAAAACAGTAAAGTACATCTGGCTACCTTGATTTGTACGCATATTCATGAAAATGGAATAACATTTGAAAATAGTAGTTACAGTCTCATTTATGATGTATTCGTCAGCGAAATGGAAAATGGAGTGATTCCTCAGCTGAATAATTTTCTTTCGCATGAAGATGAAAGCATCAGGAATGCCGTTACCATACTTATTGGCGATTCCTATCAACTGAGTGAAAGTTGGAAAATTAAATATAAGGTAAATGCCAAAAATAAAGATGAAGATTTAAAACTATTAACAGATCGTGTAATAGAGCGATTGAAACAAAAGCATATATTAAAAATGATACACCAAGTGCTGCAAGAAATTAAAAATTGTGATGATGAAGAACGCATGCAAAACTTGTTGTTAGACTATAAATTGCTGCACGATTTAAAGGAAAATCTTTTTAAAGAAACCGGTACCATTATTACCCATTAAATGATTGCAGCATGAGGTTAATGAGAAATTTTGCACTAAGTATTTTCACCGGTTTACTATTGAGTTTCTCCTGGCCTGTGGACGGTTTTTTTCAACTCATTTTTATTGCCTGGGTACCTCTTTTATGGTTAGAAACAGACCTTAAAACTGAAAATAAACCGCGTATCGCATTTTTGTTTTATAGTTTGTTGAGCATGCTCATTTGGAATGTACTCGCTACGTGGTGGATAAAAAATGCATCGTTCGGAGGGGCATTAATGGCAATTGTTGCCAACAGTTTGCTGATGTCTTCTGTACTATATTTTTTTCATATTGTAAAAACAAAGAAAGGAGAACGATATGGGTATTTCTCTTTGATTGCCTTTTGGATGAGTTTTGAATACATTCATTTAAGGTGGGATATTACCTGGCCTTGGCTTAATCTTGGAAATGTATTCGCCAACCAAATTGAGTTAATACAGTGGTACGAATATACAGGCACTTTTGGAGGTACGCTTTGGGTGCTGATATGCAACCTGCTCATATTGAAATTGGTGAAATTTAAAGTAAGTGGTAAACCTGTCAGAAGCACAATTATTAGTCTTGCGCTAATACTCCTTTTTCCTATGCTGTATTCACTCATGTTGTTTCATCAGTATAAAGAGGAGCAGCGTCCTGTTAATGTGGTAATTGTACAGCCGAATATAGATCCTTACAATGAAAAATTCAGCGGTCTTACTTCCACACAACAGTTGATAAAGCTGATTGAATTAACCAACGGAAAACTAGATCAAAAAACCAATTACTTGGTTGGACCCGAAACAGCGCTTGTTGAATACTTGTGGGAAGATCGTTTAAATGAATCTTCAGATTTGAAATACCTCGACTCTTTACTTCATGTATATCCTAATTTGAATATATTAATTGGGGCCTCTACACTCAAGGTATTTATGCCAGGCGAGCAACTTTCTGCCACTGCACGAAAATTTGGTAATACCGAGCAATATTATGATTCCTACAACACGGCTTTACAATTAGACCACAAGGGAAATATTCAAATTTATCATAAGTCAAAACTTGTTCCCGGAGTTGAGAAAATGCCTTGGCCTGCTGTTTTTAAGTATATCGAAAAGTTTGCAATTGATCTTGGCGGAATAAGCGGTAGCTTGGGTATGCAGGAGGAGCGTGAGGCTTTCTTTACAAACGATCGTAAATATGCAGCTGGTCCAATTGTATGTTATGAGTCGGTTTACGGTGAATATGTTGGAGAATACGTAAAAAAGGGAGCTAACTTTTTATCGATAATTACCAACGATGGCTGGTGGGGCGACACACCGGGTTACAAACAACATTTAAAGTATGGTGCTATCAGAGCTGTTGAAACGCGAAGAAGTATTGTACGAGCCGCCAATACGGGTATTTCTTGTATCATCAATCAACGCGGTGAAATATCCAATACAACTTCATGGTGGACAGATGATGCGATCAAAGCTACCATCAATGTAAATGATAAAATTACCTTGTATACGCGCTTTGGCGACTACTTGGGATTGATGGCAGTTTATTTTTCTATTGCAATCATTGCAGGTATGATTCTTACCAAATTTACGGCACCAAAAAAGTATGCCTCTATTTAGATTTAATTGGTGCGGGAGTGTAAAATTCCTTTAGGTAAAAAGGTTCAAAATAGGCGCTATCTTCAAACTGAGCAAGCTTAAATTGTTGATAAGCGTTGTTAATCATACCCGTGGCACTTGGCTCAATGGATGTATCAAAAATCGCATTCGTGTGATCGCAGAGTGATTGAAATTTATGTGCGCCATCTCCCAAAAAAACGATCTGTTGGGTGGACAATAAATTACTGAATGCTTGTTCATCTAAAATCAAAGCCGTTGTTTCAAAAATCATTTTGCCTGAATTAAAAACAGCGGTATACACTTCCATTCTTCGCGCATCAAGCATAGGGCAAATTAAATACCTATCGCCATATTTATCGGCAGCAATATTGGCCAACGATAATAGCGTATTTACGGCAATGAGTGGTTTGTTCAACCCAAAACAAATACCTTTTGCGGTGGCAACACCTATGCGTAAACCTGTGTAAGATCCAGGGCCCTTACTTATGGCTACAGCGTCTATTTCTGTCATTTTCTTTCCGGCCAAATGCAATACATCTTCAATAAATAAACTAAGATGTTCGGCATGGGTATATCCGTTGTTTTCTTCCTTCAACGATATTAATTTGCCTTCAAAAGATAAAGCAACCGAGCATACGGTAGTGGCCGTTTCTAGATGTAAGATAAGTGACATCGTTATTCTTCCTTTTCGTCAAACAAATCATCGTTGTCAACTTTCTCAATAGGAGTTTTATTTTTCAGTGTTTTTGAAACCACCTTGTAAGGCCCTGTAATAATTTCATCTTGCGCGTTCAAACCTTTTTTTATTTCAATATAGTTGTTGTCTTGAATGCCTGTAATAACAGGTGTAAGCAAGGCAATATCATTTTTAATGATGAACACATACTCAACAACTTTTGCTTCTTTCTCTTTTGTTTTACTGTTATCCTCGGTAACGCTTTCCTTTTTTTCTTTCTGTTCTTTAACACCATAAGAAGTGGTATCCTCTCTTGTGGTTACCGCTTGCACAGGCACAGAAATAACATTGAATGCCTTGCTTGTTTGAATATCAACAGCGGCCGACATTCCCGGTCTGAATGGAGAATAATCAGGTTTGTCCTTCGGAATTAGATCCATATATGACTCACGTAAAATTCTGATTTTTACTGTGAAGTTGGTTACTTGATCTGCACTAGTACCAATCGTATTTGCCGAGTTGGCCACTTCTGTTACAATACCTTTGAATTTTTTATCGAGATACGCATCTACTTCAATGTCAGCGGTATCATGCAATTCAATTCTAACAATGTCATTTTCATTCACATCAACACTTACCTCCATTTCATTCAAATTCGCAATCGTCATAATTTCGGTCCCTGTCATTTGTGCTGTACCAACTACGCGTTCACCTTTTTCTACATTTAATTTTGATACCTTGCCATCTACAGGCGAGAAAATTGATGTTCTAGAAAGATTGGTGCGGGCCTCTTTTAGTGTTGCTTCAGCATTTTTAATGTTGTATTCTGCAGCTGAAAGGCTCTGTTCTGCAGCTTCAACCTCTGCTTTTGCGGTTTCAAATTGTGCCTTAGCAGATTCATAGTCTTGCTCCGAAAGTGCACCCTGCTCAAATAACTTTTTATTGCGTTTAAATAAAGATTCGGTGTTGGCCAATTGCGCTTTGCTTTGAATGAGTCTTGCCTTGCTTTGTGCGCTGCCGGCTTTTGAGGAGTTAACAGTGGCCTGCACACGTTCTAAACTAGATAAATAAATATCTTGCTGTATGCGACAGAGCAAGTCCCCTTTTTTAACATAGTCGCCTTCCTTCACTAGCATTTCAATAATTTCACCCGAAACATCCGAACTAATTTTAACTTGCATTTCAGGTTGTATCTTACCACTGCCTGAAACAGTTTCAATGATATTGCGCTTGATAACTGCCTCAGCAGTGACCTTTGTATGTTTGTTTTTACCTATAACCCCTGTTTTCTTGCCAATAATAAACAGCAGCAGTAAGGATGAAAGTATGATAATCAGATTTCTTGGAGCGAGTATTTTTTTCATATAAACGGGTGAAACAGCATTTTTATTTTCAGCACAAAGGTAAACTAAAAAATGTATCTCTAAGTACCGCCTACATCAGCTTTCTATCGACAAAATTAAAAAGCCTCGGCTGTGATGATGTGTAGCACGATTGTTGCAACAAATATACTTTTAGTTTGTTATTGAATTAAATAACTCGCATTCATGCAACCACATACAATCATCAGAAAAACCATTATTAAACGTCCACTCGAGGAGGTGTTTCAATTTTTTAGTAAGGCAGAAAATTTGAATTTACTCACTCCGCCCGAACTGAGTTTCAAAATATTAACACCGCTTCCAATAAAAATGCAAGCAGGAACGCTGATTGACTACCGCATAAAACTTAACGGCATACCTTTTAATTGGAGAACCGAAATCAGCACGTGGAAAGTAAATGAATGCTTTGTTGACCAACAATTGAAAGGTCCTTATAAAATATGGCATCATACACATAGCTTCACTGCTGTAAAAGAAGGCACGCTTATGATTGATGAGGTAAAATATCTTTCTCCAGGGTGGATACTTGAACCACTTATCGAAAAATTTTTCATCAAGAAAAAAGTGGAGGGTATTTTTGATTATCGAAATAGCAAGCTTAAAGAAATTTTTCCGGATTAATTTCAAGATGCTTTTATAGATTTGCTGTTAAATATCAATACGGCATGCGTAAATTAAGCAATGATGAACTTTTAAGAAAAAGCCCAGAGGAATTTAAAGAAGCAAAAAAAACACCTCTAGTACTTATTCTTGACAATGTGAGGAGTTTAAACAATGTTGGCGCTGTTTTCAGAACGGCAGACAGCTTTCTGCTGGAATCAGTTTATTTATGCGGCATAACTGGTACACCTCCACACAAGGATATACAAAAAACAGCCTTAGGAGCAACAGATACTGTGGAATGGAAATACTACAAACAAACAATTGATGCGGTAAGCGAGTTAAAGCAGAAAAATTATCGTGTGTATGCCATTGAACAAGCCGAAAATAGTATCATGTTGAATAAGTTTACTGCTCTCCATAATCAAAAAATTGCCTTTGTTTTAGGGAATGAAATCAACGGGGTGGAACAAGTTGTTATTGATTGCTGCGATGGGGTGCTTGAAATCCCGCAATCGGGCTTTAAACATTCTCTTAATATTGCTGTTGCAGCAGGAATTGTAAGTTGGGAAATGTATAAGCAACTGAATTAATTTGTACCCTTACTTGTTTTAAAATTGGTCTTTCATTTTTATACTATTGCCATTAGTGTCGGCAGTATTACACTGCAATGCAGTCTTGCAAATACCGTGTCGGTATTATTTTGTTTCTTTGTAAAAAATATAAACTCAATAGTCAAAAATAATCTCATAGTAAGCCATGTCAAACGATAGAATTAATTCAAGCAAAGCCCCCGAGCCGGTAGGAGCATATCCACATGCAAGAAGGGTAGGAAATTTATTATTCCTCTCTGGAGTTGGACCTCGCGAAAGAGGAACAAAAAAGATCCCAGGTGTAGAGTTGGATGAACAAGGAAACATAGTTTCTTATGATATCGAAACCCAATGTAATAGTGTGTTTCAGAATATCAAATATATTTTGGAGGATGCTGGTAGTAGTTGGGATAATATTGTAGATGTGCAAGTTTTTTTAACGAACATGAAAGATGATTTCAAAACCTATAATCGTGTTTATGCAGAATGGTTTAAAGATAATCAACCGTGCAGAACCACTATTGAAATCAATTGTTTGCCAACGCCTATTGCTATTGAATTAAAGGTGATTGCAACTATTTAATACACCACGGAGATACCAGAGAAACAGAGCAGTGAACAGCAATGGAAAAAGAAAGGCGCGATTTTATTACCGGACAAATTTTAGATGCAAGCATTGAGGTGCATCGGCATTTAGGACCGGGACTATTAGAGTCGACTTATGAAATTTGTTTGATGAAAGAGTTTCAATTGAGAGGAATAGCTGCAAAAAGGCAAGTAAAATTGCCTATTAAATACAAGGAATACGAATTAGATCAGGATTATAGAATTGATATTTTAGTGGAAGATGAGTTTATATTAGAGTTAAAATCAGTAGAATTTGTATTGCCAATTCATCATGCCCAAATTATTACCTATTTAAAATTGGCAGATAAAAGAATCGGATTTTTGATTAACTTTAATGAAGTGAAATTAATCAACGGATTCAAAAGAATCATTCAAGGTTAATGCTTTTGCAGTTCCGTGCCTCCGTGGTGAAAAAAAAGAATGCTCATTGTTAATCACAGAGAAACCAGAGAAACCAGAGATTCAAACTCCGGTATCTCCGTGCCTCCGTGGTGAAAAAACAGAATGCTCATTATTAAGCACAGAGAAACAGAGAATCAAACTCCGGTATCTCCGTGCCTCCTTGGTGAAAAGACTTAACCATACATCACAAAATGAAAAATTACTGATACGTTTTAAATATCTGCATTAAAATTAATGTTGTTTGAATATACCTTCTATCGGGATCACAATTGCGTATTAAAAATAGCTGTAAAGTCCTTCATATAAGCCTATTAAGCAGCTCATTTTGAATTTGTTTTTTGAGGTTAAAATCAATAGAAAAATTAAGATAATTTTCTTACATTTGCACTCTTTTAAAAAAAAGATAGCATTCGGGTATGAACAAACAATACAAAACCTATACTTCACTAAACCTTTCGCAAACCGCTAAGGATGTGCAAAAGAAATGGGATCAAGAGCATACTTTCTTGAAGTCTATTACTTCGCGTGAAGGAAATCCACCTTTTGTATTTTATGAAGGTCCGCCAAGTGCCAATGGCCTACCCGGAATTCACCATGTTATGGCACGTTCCATAAAAGATATCTTTTGCAGATATAAAACGCAAAAAGGTTTTCAAGTAAAACGCAAAGCAGGTTGGGATACACACGGTTTACCTATCGAGCTAAGCGTTGAAAAAGCCTTGGGCATCACCAAAGAAGATATCGGTAAAAAAATAACGGTTGAACAATACAACATAGAATGCCGCAAAGATGTAATGAAGTACACCGATGTGTGGGCAGATGTTACAGCTAAAATGGGCTATTGGGTAGATATGGAACATCCATATATTACCTATGATAATAAATACATTGAAAGTGTTTGGTGGTTATTGCATAATCTCTACAACAAGGGCATGCTTTACAAAGGATACACCATACAGCCATACTCTCCTGCAGCCGGCACAGGCCTTTCATCACATGAGCTAAACCAACCCGGTTGTTACCGTGATGTGAAAGACCGAACTGCTGTTGCAATGTTTAAAGTTTTAGCCAATCAACATCTAAAAGGTTTAAGCATACTAAAAAATATTAATACTGATATCTATTTCCTCGCTTGGACCACCACACCATGGACATTGCCATCAAATACTGCGCTTGCAGTTGGTAAAAATATCGATTATGTTGTCGTTGAAACCTTTCATCCTTTTTTGCATACAAAAGTGAAGGTGATATTGGCTAAAGAGTTATTAAATAAGCACTTTCCTGAGAAAAATGCAGCCATAAGTTTCGATGATTATAAAGCAGGTGACAAAGCCATACCTTATGCCGTTGTGGCCAATATTAAGGGTTCCGATTTGGAGGGCGTCAGTTATGAACAGCTCCTTGCATTTGCTCAACCGCAAGATGGTGAAGCATTTAGAGTGATTATGGGTGACTTCGTAACTACTGAGGATGGAACAGGAATTGTACACATAGCGCCAAGCTTTGGTGCCGATGACTTTAGAGTTGCCAAGCAAAACGGTATTGGATCACTTACATTGGTTGACAAAAGAGGGAAGTTTTTACCCGAAGTAAAAGATGAACTTTACCTCTATGGTGAAGAATACGTAAAAGAAGCTTATCTTAATGAAGAGGAGAAAAATGCTGAATTTGAAAGGCAGAAGAAAATACTTGAGACAAACGGCAAAATCAAAGAACTTAAAGCGTACTTGAGTGTTGATGAACGTATCGTATTAAAGCTTCAAGAGGAGGGAAAACTCTTCAAAAAAGAAAGTTATGAGCACAGCTATCCGCATTGTTGGCGTACCGACAAGCCAGTGCTATACTATCCTTTAGATAGTTGGTTTATCAAAACTACCGCTTACAAGGAGCGCATGATTGAGCTTAATAAAACCATTAATTGGAAGCCTGAATCAACCGGTACCGGTCGGTTCGGTAATTGGCTCGAAAATTTAAATGATTGGAACTTATCGCGCTCTCGTTTTTGGGGAATACCTGTTCCTATTTGGACAAGCGAAGATAAATCAGAACAAATTTGTATAGAATCGGTAGCTCACTTACAAAATGAGATTGAAAATGCTATTGCTAAAAATGTGATGAAAAGCAATCCATTGGCCGGTTTCAAGCATGACGATTTTTCAGAAGAAAATTACAACAGCTTCGATTTACATAAACCTTATGCTGATCAAATCGTACTAGAGCGTAATGGGAAAAAACTGTTTCGTGAGCCCGACTTAATTGATGTATGGTTCGACAGTGGTGCAATGCCCTATGCACAACTTCATTATCCTTTTGAGAACAAAGAATTAATTGATCAAAAAAAATACTACCCTGCCGACTTTATAGCCGAAGGCGTTGATCAAACGCGCGGTTGGTTCTTTACCTTGCATGCTATAGGTGCCATGTGTTTCGATTCTGTTGCATTCAAAAATGTTGTGAGCAACGGATTGGTTTTGGATAAAAATGGTCAAAAAATGAGTAAGCGTTTAGGTAATGCGGTTGACCCTTTTGATACCATTGAGAAATATGGACCTGATGCAACTCGGTGGTATATGATTACCAATGCGGCACCTTGGGACAATCTAAAATTCGATATCGATGGTATTGCTGAGGTGCAACGCAAATTTTTTGGAACACTGCACAATACATATTCCTTTTTTGCTTTGTACGCCAATGTTGATGGTTTTTGCTATGCTGAAAAGGAAATTCCATTGCAGGAAAGAACTGAAATTGACCGTTGGATTATTTCTGAATTAAATACACTCATTAAAAATGTTGATGCAGCTTATGCAGACTATGAGCCACACCGTGCGGGCCGATTAATTGAGACCTTTGTTGATGAACATTTGAGTAATTGGTACGTGCGCCTATGTCGCAGACGCTTTTGGAAAGGGGAGTATACCACAGATAAAATTGCGGCCTACCAAACATTATATCATTGCTTAGAGGTGGTTGCAAAGCTTTCTGCACCGGTGGCACCATTCTTTATGGAGCGTCTCTTTACCGATTTAAATAGCATTACAAATCGCAACAAGGCAGAATCAGTTCACTTGAGCGATTTCCCTGTTGCAGTTGATGAGGCGATGGATGCTGCTTTAGAGGAACGAATGGAATTAGCGCAGAAAATTTCTTCCATGGTGCTATCTATCAGAAAGAAGGAAAATATTCGTGTACGTCAGCCACTGGCCAAAATACAAATACCTGTGCTGGATGACGCCTACAGAGCTAAAATTGAAGCAGTAAAAGATTTGATTTTATCTGAAGTTAATGTGAAGTCGCTGGAATTAGCCGATGAATCGCAAACACAAATTGTAAAACAGCTCAAATTAAACTTTAAAACACTAGGTAAAAAATGTGGTAAGCATATGAAGGCCGTTCAGAATTATGCCGCCTCAAATGCAGCATCAATCATTGCCGATATGGAGAAAAATGCGCGCTTCGAGCTCACATTAGAAAACGAATTAATTGTGCTTGAACCCGAAGATACAGAGATTATTCCTGTAGACATACCGGGTTGGAAAGTGGCAAATGCAGGTCAACTCACCGTAGCACTTGATGTAATCATTACGGAAGAGCTCCGACAAGAAGGTTTGGCAAGAGAGTTGGTTAACCGAATTCAAAATGTGAGGAAGGACCGTAACTTTGATCTTACTGACCGCATTGTGCTGAAAATCAAAGAACAAAAAGAAATTAAATCGGCTGTGAATCATAATTTGGAATATATTTGCACCGAAATTTTAGCAGATAAAATAGAATTTGTTTCTGAAATGCTTGAAGAATCAAGTGTTCTGCTCGAATTAGAAGAAAATCTGAGCAGTTTTGTTCAGATAGTTAAAGTTTAATTAAAAATTGCTCAATTATGGCAAAGTATGTAAAAAAGACAAAAGCAGTGGCCAAGAAAGCTACGAAACCGGTTGCTAAAAAAGCTGCTGCAAAGGTTGCGAAACCTGCACCTAAAAAGGTAGTGAAGCCAGTAGCCAAGAAAGCTGCCAAACCCGCTCCAAAAAAAGCGGCTAAGCCGGCACCGAAAAAAGCTGTAAAGCCGGTCGCTAAGAAAGTGGTAAAGGCAGTGGCCAAAAAAGTTGCCAAACCTGTTGCTAAAAAAGTGGTGAAGCCAGCTCCTAAAAAGGCAGTTAAACCCGCAGCCAAAAAAGCAACAAAACCAGTAGCTAAAAAGGTTTCAAAGCC
>JALRAS010000008.1 GCA_023262495.1 Bacteroidia bacterium
GCGGCGACACGACTTCTTCCAAAAAGGGTTTGGCCCTGAGCGTCACGGCTATCGGGCAGGCAGAAAAAGACAAAATAGTTTATAGAAATACCGCTAAAGTTGGTGATTTTATCTGTATCACGGGCGATGTTGGAGCTGCTTATCTGGGGCTGCAATTGCTGGAACGGGAAAAGCAGGTTTATTTATCCAATCCCGGCGTAAAACCAGATTTGGAGAAACAGGACTATCTGGTGGGACGGCAATTAAAGCCCGAAGCACGCATTGATATCAAAGAACTACTGAAGCAGCTTGATGTAAAGCCAAGCGCTATGATTGATATCTCTGACGGATTATCGTCAGAGCTACTACATATTTGTAAAGCCTCTGCTGTAGGTTGCAATGTGTATGAAGAGAAAATACCGATTGACCCTACTACCCATCATACAGCGCGTGAGTTTAATTTAGATCCTACTGTATGTGCATTAAATGGTGGCGAGGATTATGAATTGTTATTCACCATGAGCATGAATGACTTTGACAAAATCAAAGGCAACCCCAATTTCACAATCATTGGACATATTACAGATGCGGCACAAGGAAACAATTTGATTACCCGTTCGGGAGCAGTTTATCCGCTTACTGCACAAGGATGGAATCCACTGATGAACACATCAGAGGAGCAAGAAACAGAGCGGAAAGAAGAAGATTAGTTGATTCTTTTAATTTTTGCACCGATGGCATTCAAGCGTTCATCAATGCGCTGATAGCCGCGATCAATTTGTTCAATATTATCGATGATACTTTTTCCTTCGGCACTCATGGCTGCAATCAACAATGCTACCCCGGCTCTGATATCCGGTGAGGTCATTGAAATTCCTTTGAGTGCATGATGATGATTGAGTCCTATAACAGTAGCTCTGTGCGGGTCACAAAGAATGATTTGCGCACCCATATCGATGAGCTTATCAACAAAAAACAACCTGCTTTCAAACATCTTTTGATGAATCAATACACTGCCTTTTGCTTGTGTAGCCACAACAAGGGCAATACTCAATAAGTCGGGAGTAAATCCGGGCCAAATGGCATCGGCAACAGTCATGATTGAACCATCAATAAAGGTATCGATTTCGTATGATTCTTGCGGAGGAATGTATAAATCATCGCCTCTTAACTCCATCGTTACACCCAATTTACGAAATACATCAGGTATAACACCCAACTCCTGATAGCACACGTTTTTAATTGTTATTTCAGATTGAGTCATCGCTGCAAGCCCAATAAAACTGCCTATTTCAATCATATCGGGAAGCATACGATGGGTAGTGCCTCCCAGGTACTCAACACCTTCAATAGTGAGTAAATTACTTCCTATGCCACTAATTTTGGCACCCATACGGTTGAGCATTTTGCAAAGTTGTTGAATATAAGGTTCGCAAGCAGCATTGTAGATGGTGGTGATACCTTTGGCCATTACAGCTGCCATGATAATATTGGCTGTACCAGTTACAGAGGCTTCATCAAGCAACATGTAACATCCTTTTAAATTACTTGCTTCTACTTTGTAAAAGCTATCGTTTTCATCATATTCAAATTTTGCACCTAAATTTTGAAATCCAATAAAATGGGTGTCTAATCTTCTTCTGCCTATTTTGTCGCCCCCGGGACGCGGGATATAACCCTTTCCAAAGCGGCTTAACAAAGGACCAACAATCATAATTGAACCGCGCAAGGCAGCACCTTTCTTCTTAAATTCAGGACTGTTTAAATAATCAACATTTACTTCATCGGCTTGAAAGGTGTATTCTTCATGGCCCGATTTTTCTACCTTCACGCCAAGTGATCTGAGCAAATCAATTAACTTATTTACATCAACAATATCAGGAACATTACCAATAACCACCTTTTCAGGAGTAAGCAATACTGCACATAAAATTTGTAAAGCTTCGTTTTTAGCGCCCTGAGGGATAATATCGCCTTTTAAGTGTGTGCCACCTGTAACTTCAAATGATGCCATAATTAGTCAATTAAATATGTCACAAAGTTTACGTTTTATGACAATCAAGGATGATGAAACACAAAATATTGTTAACGATGAATTGTGGATTGAATTATTGATTCAAAATTTAACATTCATTGTTACTTTTGAATAATATAATTTCTACTTTTGCCACACACAAATTACAATTGAAAACAGCTATCAGTTACATATTGTTATTTTCGTTTGTGTTCCAACTTGGTAAATCTGCCGCCTTGGACCATGTGGCCTTTAACTTGTTTTCAAAAATTTGCTCTTGTTGCACCTCCGAGGATAATAGCTTTTTTGATGCCATTTTTGCTGATGTTTATTGCGAAGGTCAAGAAAAAAATGAAGAGCAAACCCAAAAAAATTCGGGAAGTGATTTATTCATTACAGTATCCAAAAATTTTGCCTGCAATAGGCAGCATATTTTATCTGACAAGATGTATCTTGTTTATGCATCCTTGTTACACTCCGGTTTTTATTTCTCGCTGATTCAGCCACCGGATTAAATTCTTTTTAAATACTTCATTTCTGTTTCATTATTGGGCCATAGCCTCATAATGTATTTAAGATTTGACACATCAGTACCCGGATGTTTCTGTGGTGGATAATTAAAAGGGCAGGTTTTGAGTTTTCCTGCCCTTTCATCCGGGCTTTTTGTTTGAATGTGTATCTTTGTATTCTAAGCCGCATCTATGAAACACTCAATCAATAGTATTTTATTTCTTCTATTGCTTATAACCAAACTGTATGCACAACCGGGAGAACTTTTACAGATTGCAACATCAGAGAAAAGAGCATTTGATCGACTAAATAAGCAGGTTGCCGCTGTATTACCCAACAACTATGATTTAAAATATGGCAGAATGATATGGTCAGTAAACCCTGCCGTAAAGTTCATTGAAGGCAAGGTAAGTTATCTATTTTTTCATGCCGACAGCATGCAAGAATTTAAACTCGAGCTCAGCGACAGTCTTGTTACCGACAGCGTGCAAATGAATGGAAATCACATTGCATTTACACATTCTGGAAATATTTTAACAGCAAATTTTGGGCAGTATTTATCCGCTGCTCAGCTCGACTCCATCAGTATATATTATCATGGTGTGCCCCCCTCCTCGGGCTTTGGCTCATTTGCTGCCGAAACACACGGTCCTAATAACATACCAATTTTATGGACATTATCACAACCATACGGAGCAAAAGATTGGTGGCCTGCTAAGCAAGACCTGAACGATAAAATTGATTCGGTAGATATTTATGTGATTGCTCCATCGGCCTATAAGGCAGCTTCAAATGGTGTGCTCGTGAGTGAAATTATTAATGGTGCCGATAAAATTACCTATTGGAAACATCGCTACCCTATTGCCGCCTACTTAATTGCTATTGCTGTTTCGGACTACACTGTGTTTACTGACCAAGTTGCGCTGAGCAACGGGACTCTTGATGTGGTTAATTATGTTTACAACGAATCTCTGGGTCAAGCACAGTTAGCCCTAAATGAAATGAATGAACACTTAGTATTTTTCGACAGTTTGTTTATTCCTTATCCATTTATGAATGAAAAATATGGTCATGCACAATTCAATTGGGGTGGAGGTATGGAACACCAAACTATTAGTTTTGTAGGTGGATTTTCTTATGAATTGCTTGCGCACGAATTAGCGCATATGTGGTTTGGCGATCATGTTACGTGCGGTTCATGGCAAGATTTATGGCTCAACGAGGGCTTCGCAACTTATGCTACAGGCCTTTGCTATGAACGTTTTTCTCCTAATTTATATTGGAAAATTTGGAAGGCCAATCAGGTTGATTTTATAACCTCCTCTCCCGATGGTTCAGTTTTTGTAACCGATACAAGTACTATAGCAAGATTGTTTGATGCCCGTTTAACATACAGCAAAGCGGCTATGCTGTTGCACATGATCAGATGGAAAATAGGCGATGATGATTTTTTTGAAGCACTCAGAAATTATCAAAACAATCCGCTTCTTAGCCATAACTATGCCCGAAATATTGATTTGAAGAATGAGTTAGAATGGCAAAGTCAACAAAATTTAGATGAGTTATTCAATGATTGGTATTGGGGCGAAGGTTATCCTTCTTACACATTAAATTATGATCAAGACAATAGCAACTTAGTTACATTTACGCTTTCTCAATCACAGTCGCATCCCTCTGTTAGTTTCTTTGAAATGCCTGTTCCTATTAGGTTTAAGAATGCTACACAAGATACAATGATTGTATTTGAACATACGTTTTCAGGGCAGTCATTTTCTGCACAGCTCAGTTTTAAAGTAGATAGTGTGATTATTGATCCTGATAATTGGATTGTGTGCAACCAAAATGTTGTTGCATCTACTCAAAATACACCTCCTTCAAATCAAGGCATTTCATTGTTTCCAAACCCTGCATCAGAAAAACTCCATTTAATCATCAAAGGTCAGTTGGTAGAGCGCATTCAAAAGATTCAAATTTTTTCGGTTGATGGACAAGAGGTGACCGATAAGATATTGTACACAACCAATGCAGCCAATGGCACGATAGAAATTAATAACCTTTCACAAGGAATTTATCAATTACGCGTTAACACTCAAAAGAACAATTACAACGGTACGTTTGTTAAACATTAAAAAATTGAACATGCTTAAAAAATCAATAATAGTGCTGTGCTCATGCTTAATTGTAATGTTGGCAGCCTGTAAGAAAAATGGAACCGGTGGTGAAAATACCATCGCTGCTTTCCCAAAACATCATGGTCTTTCTATTCCCAATGCCACCGTATACATTAAGTACGGAGCTACAGAGCTGCCGGGGGTGAATGCATCTGACTTCGATGACTCCAAAGTTGCTGAGCGTGAAGGAAGTGCTGCTCCTCATGTGCATTTCGAAGGCCTTTTAAAAGGCGATTATTATATTTATGCTGTTGGGTTCGACTCCACCATCAATGAACCCGTAAGAGGTGGCTTATCGGTAAAAATCACCAGCAAGTCGGGTGAAAAAAATGTTGATATTCCTGTTACCGAATAGGTAATTTTCGAAAAGCATTGAAGTGAATTATTTGTTTCTGATACATTGAAAGGCAAAAATCTTTCACTATTAACCGCTGTTTGTTTAAAATAGTTTTCAATCAACTTTTCTGTTTAAAATAAAAAACTCAACTTTGTATCATGCGTAATCAGAGATTTAAAAACATGTTTAACTTGCTTAAAAACAAGTACACGATCACTATTATTGCCATGATGGCTTGGTTGTTGTTTTTTGATCGCTATGATTTTATTACCCAATATAAAACTGTAAAAGAGTTGAAAAAGTTGGAGGAAGAAAAGCAATATTACGTGGATGAGATTGCCAAAAATGAGCGTGATTTAAAACTGCTTAAAGAAGATTCTGTATACCTTGAGCGTTTTGCGAGAGAA
This sequence comes from Bacteroidia bacterium, assembly GCA_023262495.1. Lineage (GTDB taxonomy): Bacteria > Bacteroidota > Bacteroidia > UBA4408 > UBA4408 > CAIKXD01. The sequence goes on from JALRAS010000008.1 coordinate 5,419, forward strand.
AAATATTTAATGAAACAACCGGGAGAAGATGTTTTCATCATCTCTGACAATCGCACCTCTGAACCTTCCTCAAAGTAATACATACAGCTGTTTTGAATTCATCTGACTTAGTTACCCCCAAGCAAAGAGCGAACTCTTTGTTTGCTGCTGCTTGTTTTTCTGCAGGCAATTACAATATTGAGGTATACACGGCTGTGGATCGGCTTCAAGATGATTGGGAGCAGTTTGCAAAACAACATGACCATCGTTTTTGCAAAGCACAAATTGGCATTTGCGAAAAATCAGTACTCCAAGATTTTGGATATTTTTATGTGGTTGCTAAACAGCAAAACGAAACAGTAGCATTGTTTTATTTTCAAACCTTGCTCATCAGACAAGGGTATTATCCCGATTTTTCTAACCTCTCCTTTGCTGCCAGAAATTTATATTGTTTGATATCGGCCCATAATTATCAGTTACTCATTAATGGCCATATTTTTATGGCCGACTTTCCGGGTGCTGTATGCAGCAAGAAATTGATAAATGATGAATATGTGTCGGCATTGTTCGATAAAGTAGTTGCCAAAGTAAAGCGCATTTGCGACAGTAGCATTTTTATTATCAAAGATGTGCATCCAATCATTCATGCAGCCATAAAGCATAACCCAAAATACAAGCTAATGCCCGATGATGTATTGATGGAAATGAATATTCCTTCCACTTGGGAAAACATTGAAGACTATGTGTCAGCATTGAGCAAGAAATATGCGGTTAGGGCAACAAAGATTGAACAAAGCTTATCTCAATTTGACATTGAAGAATTGGATGAGGTTCAAATTACGAAGCAGAGCGTTGTATTGCAGAGGTTGTACATGAATGTGATGTCGAAAAGCTCGTTTAAACCCGGAGTGCTAAACATGAATTATTTTGCGCAAATGAAAGCGGTGCTTCAGGATAATTTCAGGGTGTGGGTTTGGAAACTTAACAATGAAATAGTGGGCTACACCAGCTATCTGCTAACCAATGACAGTATAGAATTATACTACATCGGTATCGACTATAAGGTCAACAAAACATACCACCTATACCAGTGTATGTTGCAAAGGGGTATTACCGATGCTATTGCCATGCAGCGTAAAACACTAAAGCTCGGTCGTACGGCCTATGAGGCCAAGGCAATTATAGGCGCAAAGCCGGTAATCAAGTGTAATTATTTTCATATCAGCAATCCTATTCTAAGGATTGGATATAAATACGCAGCCGATTATTTTGTTGCCGAAAACAGCACCAATTGGCAGGTCAGAAATCCTTTTCGTTGATAAATGCATCGATGCATGCTGATTGGCAGCGGTCATTAACAATACCACAAACACCTCTTTTCAACAATTTATTCATCTACTTTATTACAACTTCAATAACAGGATACCGCTTTTTTTATCGACAAAATGAAAAAGCCTTTTACCTTTGCTCCCGAATAATACCGATGCGGCATCGATTAACAGAACAAAAAATTGAACTGTAAGCCTTACTCTATTGGCATTATAACAGAAAGCTATGATCTAATTTATAATTGTTAAAGGTATAACTGAAACATATGTGGCCATTTATTGCAAGAAAAATACTTAGAAACCGAATCACCATTTTGGTTGTGCTTGGTATGTTTACTTCCTTTATGGCTTATCATGCCTACAAAATAGAGTTCTCATACGAATTCGCAAAAATTTTACCAACCACCGACAGTGCCTATACCGAATACAATAATTTTAAAGAACTATTTGGGCAAGACGGTAATATCATGGTTATTGGTGTGCAAGATAAGCACTTTTTTACCCTTAATAAGTTTAACGATTGGCATAATTTATCGCACGAAATCAAACAAATAAAAGGTGTTGAAAATGTAATATCAATTGCCAATGTAAGCAAGGTTGCTTTTGATGATTCCTTGCATAAAATCATGTTTGTGCCCTTTATCACACACATGCCCAACAATCAACAACAACTCGATAAAATAAAACTATCGCTAGACTCATTACCCTTTTATGATGGGTTTATATTGAACAAAAAAGAAGAGGCGCACTTAATGGCTGTTACCTTTTCTCAGTCCGAAATCAACACCAAAAACAGGATCAATATGGTGAATTTGATTAAGGATAAAGCCATGAAATACGCTGCCAAGCATCAAACCGATGTGCACATTAGCGGGATGCCTTACATACGCACCGTTTTCATGCAGAAGGTATCTAAGGAAATGTTCTTGTTCTTAGGACTAGCGCTCGTTCTTATGTTCTTGATTCTGTGGGTCTTTTTCAGATCTTTTTCATCTGTGTTGGTATCACTGCTCATAGTGGTGATAGGTGTAATATGGTCGGTGGGAACAATTGAATTGTTGAATTATAAGATTACTGTTTTGTCGGCACTGATACCGCCTTTGGTATTGATTATTGGGGTACCCAATTGTATCTTTTTTATTAATAAGTACCATTCAGAGTTTGCCCGACATAGGAATAAAACCAAGGCCATTGCACGGATGATTAATACAATGGGAATTACTTTGTTTTTAGCCAATTTAACCACAGCCATAGGTTTTGCGGTACTTTATTTTACCAATAGTGCCTTGTTGTTAGAGTTTGGTGTGGTGTCGGGCATCAGTGTGATGGTTACCTATTTTATTACCCTTATATTAATTCCTATTTTGTTGAGCTACATGGCTACTCCAAAGGTTAAGCACACAAAACATTTAGAGGGTAAAAGAATCAACAAGGTACTCGATTACATTATTCATTTGGTTACGCACCAAAGAAAAACCGTATACACAAGCATCACTATTATTACCATTGCCGCTATCATTGGGATGTTAAAAATTTCTGTATTGGGCTTTGTTGTTGACGATTTTCCTAAGAAAGATAAGGTATATGCCGACCTACGTTTCTTTGAGAAAAATTTCAACGGAGTATTGCCATTTGAAATACTCATTGATACTAAGAAGCCCAATGGTGTATTCGATGACAACGCGCGTGCCTTATACAAGATTAATGCACTTCAAAAAAAAATAGCTAAGTATCCTGAGTTCTCCAAACCATTATCACTGGCCGAGGCCATAAAATTCTCCTACCAGTTTTATAAAGATGGCAATCCAAAGTACTACATTTTACCGGGATTTACAGAACTAAAAAAACTTTCAGATTATAGCTTGCCCATCAAAAGCAATATGTCTAATTACAATGTTTTCTTGGATAAAAGTCGACAGTATACGCGCATCAGTTATCAGATGGCTGATGTGGGTTCTGAGCGCATCAAAACCTTGATGAGTGAAATTCAGCCAAAGGCCGACTCTGTTTTTTCGGGAACAGATTTTAAGGTGAGTTTCACAGGACACAGTTTGATATTTTTAAAGGGTAACGATTATTTACTTTCGAATTTACTTGAAAGTTTACTCATAGAAATTATTCTTATCATTTTAATTGGTTTGGCGCTTTTTAGGAGTTTAAGAATAATATTGTTAAGCAAGTTGCCATGCTTAATTCCTTTGGTGATTACTGCCGGTTTGATGGGTTACTTTGGGATTAGATTTAAACCATCAACCATTTTAATTTTTAGCATTGCTTTTGGCATCTCAAGTGATGGTACCATTTATTTTCTATCTCGTTTCAGGCAGGAGTTGCAAAGTAAAACTCAAACCTATGCTGGAGCTATTCATGCCACTATTCTCGAAACTGGAAGAAGTATGATTTATACCAATATTATTCTTTTTGCGGGCTTCATTATTTTTGCATTATCTGATTTTGGAAGCACTGCTGCCTTAGGAATTTTATTGTCATTAACCCTGTTGATTGCCATGCTTACCAACTTGTTGTTACTGCCCGCAATTATGCTTTCCATTGAGGGAAAAATGGCAAAAAAATTATTGAAGTTGAGGTAATATCGATACAAGATTTTAAATTACTGGTATAACTTGTAGTTGCAAAACCATTTTTTTATCACATAGAGTTTGCTAAATTTGCAACCGTTAATTTTTCTCTTATCTAAAACTATATTATTATGAAAGTATCTGTTATTGGAGCAGGCAATGTTGGGGCTACCTGCGCAGATGTGATTGCCCATAAAGAGTTGGCCAATGAGGTGGTATTGCTCGATATCAAGGAAAATTTTGCCGAAGGCAAAGCGCTTGATATGTGGCAAACAGCCCCAATCAACATGTACGATAGCCGTGTTACGGGCAGTACCAATGATTACGCTAAAACAGCTGGTTCAGATGTGGTTGTTATTACCTCGGGGCTACCCCGCAAACCCGGTATGAGCCGCGATGATCTTATCGCTACCAATGCAGGGATTGTTAAAACAGTAACCGAAAACGTTATTAAACATTCGCCCAATGCCATCATCATAGTGGTTTCTAACCCACTCGATGTAATGACCTATTGCGCATATTTAACTGCTAAATTACCTTCCAATAAAGTATTCGGAATGGCTGGTATCCTTGATACAGCGCGTTACAAAGCATTTTTGGCAACCGAGTTAAATGTATCTCCTAAAGATATTCAAGCGGTATTGATGGGTGGTCATGGCGATACCATGGTACCACTTCCACGCTATACCACGGTTGGTGGAATTCCTGTTACCGAATTAATCGCTAAAGACAAGCTAGATGCCATCATCGAAAGAACCAAAAAAGGCGGAGGCGAAATTGTTAACCTTCTTGGAACCTCAGCATGGTATGCACCCGGTGCTGCAGCTGCCCAAATGGTAGAAGCCATCGTGCGTGACCAAAAACGTGTGTTCCCGGTTTGTGCTTGGCTTAGTGGTGAATATGGCCTTAAAGATATTTACATGGGCGTTCCGGTAATACTTGGTAAAAATGGAATCGAAAAAATTATTGAATTGCAATTGACTACCGATGAAATGCAACTGTGTAAAGATTCTGCAAAAGCGGTAAAAGAAGTGATGGATGTATTGGATAACATGAAGGCCCCGGCCTAATCATAAAGGATTGAACAAGAAGGGTTGCAGATAATGTAACCCTTTTTTTGTTATATTTACACTTGATTAACGCTTAAAATATGTACAAGAAAAATCTGATTGTTGCCGGCACGCTGTTCCTTTTAGGACTTTGTTTTATCAGCGCTTGCAAAAAAGAGGAAGGCACCGATTGGGATACCAACTTATTAGGACCTCTTTTTAAAACATCTTTGAGTATTAATCAAATTCTTCCCGATTCGCTCACACAAATCAATGCTGATAATTCAATTCATGTGGTGTATGATGAGCACTTCAATAGTACTGGTTTTGTGAATACGAGTGAACTCCCTGACACCGCTTTACTAAAGTTTTTTACCATTCCTTTTGGAAGTATTTATTTGAGTGCAGGAGATAATTTTATGAACCTCACCGAAGAAACTAAACTTAATTTTGAGCCCCTCGAGCTTTCACGATTGATTGTAAAAACAGGAGAAATAGAAGTAAAAGTTATCAATAAAATTACGCAGCCCGTAGATGTTACCTACATTCTTCCGAAGGCATTAAAAAATGGCGCTCCATACACATTTAATGCTACAATTCCCGGTTATAACTCAGGTAATGGTGGTGTTTATACCGCCACATTTAAGCTCGATGGTTATGATGTTGATTTAAGAGGGCTCACAGGTGCCTATGTAAATAGATTGGTTACTCAATTGATTGCCAGTATGAGTCAAACAGCCACAGGCATCACACAAATTAACTCAACCGATAGTTTGAAGGTGTTTTTAAAATTGAAAAGTATTGTGCCATATTACGCCAAAGGATACTTCGGGCAGTCAAAAGATACAAGCAACTCTGAATCGCGTGTAACACTATTTGATCGCATTCAGGCAGGTACCTTCTCGCTTGAAGATGCAACACTTAATTTGGATGTTAAAAATGGCATAGGAGCCGATATCAGAGCAGGGTTGCTCGGTTTCCGCTCGGTTAATACGCGCACAGGAAATACTGTTTCCATGCAGCATAGCTCTGTTCAACAAATTTTTAATGTACAACGCGCTACCGATTTCCCTTTCACCCCGAGCAATTATAGTTTTGAGTACAATAAGTCAAACAGCAACCTAATAAGTTTGCTGGAGAATATGCCCAATAGGTTCGATTTAAGCTACTACACTGAAGTCAATCCCTTTGGAAATATTTCTAACGGCAATGATTTCGTATATACCGATAAGGCCATTGATGCCCATGTTAAACTAGATATTCCCCTGCATTTTTCTTCCAATAACCTTACATTAGTTGATACTGTTTATTTGGAACAAGATTCTATTGGAGAGCACAATACAGTTAAGTCAGCTGCACTAAAGTTAATTGCTGAAAATAGTTTCCCTTTTGATGCTGATATCAAGTTTTATCTACTTGATGAAAACTTGCAAAAGCAAGAGCAGCTGATGGATGAAACAAGCATTATGGCTGCACAGCCCGATAGCGATGGAAGGGTGAGAAAAAGTAAGCAAAGCATTTTGCCTGTTACTGTTAGCAACGAGTTGCTCAATAAACTCCTGCAAAAAAGAAAGGTGCTTGCGGTTGTCACTCTTAACACCTTCAATAATCCGCTGAAGCATAAAATTTACAGCGATTACAAGCTTGACTTAAAGCTTACCGGAAATTTATTGTTTAATGTGCGCGTGAAGTAATGATAAATAAAAAAAATTTATTTCAAATTGCGCTCATTGGCGTTTTTATTGTTTTGCAAACCCGGGTTGGCAAGTCGCAAATCAGTTTTTTTAACGACTCGCTCAATAAATCAAAGGGCTTTGGACTCGACCTTTGGAGCAATGTAACGGCAAAGTCAAACGCTTTTCCTAATCATTTTTACACAACATTTTATCAAGGCGGTTATCTCACCGATGAAACAAAACGCAAAGCAGCCGATAAACTTCAAGAGTTAAATAGATTTGGCGCTGATGCAGATTTCAATTTGCTCTATAGATACAGCCCTGATACACTTTTGGGCAAAACTGGTTGGAGCTATACCATGCGCGTGGCTGAAAGACGTCATTTGAATCTTGAAATGACAGGTGACTTTTTTAATATGGGATTTTTTGGTAATGCCATGTTCGAAAACAAAATAGCCAAGCTTGCAGCATTTCAACTTGATTTTATTTCATATCAGCAAATTGGCCTTGGTTTAGAAAAAAAGTTGAAGCTCAATGATAACCTGCATCAATGGGGTGTGATGGCTAATTTTTTAAATGGCAGAAATGCACAAAGAGCTATCTTAAACAAAGCAGACCTATTTACAGCAACCGATGGTGCTTTTATTGAGCTTGATATCAATGGAAGTTACAATCGTACCGATAGCATCAAAAATAGGCAACTCATCCCAAATCCTGCTAAAGGAGCAGGCTTCAGCTTCGATTTGTACTATCAATTGATTACAAAAGACAAACACAAACTGCAAGTTTCGGTGATGGACCTAGGTTATATTAATTGGAAAAACAATGCCATAGCGTATAACTACGATACCCTTTTCCGGTTTGAGGGCATACAAATTCCTAACCTATTGGAGTTAAACGACTCGTTGGTAAGATTATCGCAAGACAGTATTGTGAACCGAGCGCAAAAGAGCAATAACAAATCATTTAAAACAGTTTTGCCCACATGGCTCCAACTCAGTTACAGCCATCAGTTGATTCCTCAAAAATTAGCCCTTAATGCCATCGTGAGATATCGCCTCAACGATATTTATTTGCCATTTTTAGCTGTTGGAGCCACTTATTTCTACAACAGCAATACGCATGCAATATTTCATCTTGGCTACGGAGGATATGGTAATTTTAATTATTGCCTAATGGTACAACAACGCATAGGAAAAAATATCACCTTGGGTCTTGGCACCAATCAATTAGAGGGCATGCTTATGCCTAAAAAAGCAAATGGACAAAGTATTTTTATCTCGCTTAAAAGCTGGTTTTAATGGAAAAAATAATAGAGAAAATCAAATATCAAAATACAGGTAACTTCATTCTATTGGCTGGTCCATGCGTGGTCGAAAACAAGGAAAATTTATTTGAAATTGCTGCCCACCTCAATGCAGTATGCGATACGCTTAAGATTCCTCTTGTGCTCAAAGCATCTTACAAAAAAGCCAATCGTTCAAAACTAAGTTCCTTTACTGGCATTGGTAATGAAAAAGCATTAGAAATATTGGCGCTGGCAGGCGAGCAATTTGGGATTCCTACGGTTACCGATATTCATACCGAGCAAGAAGCGGCATTGGCTGCAAAATATGCTGATGTGTTACAAATACCCGCTTTTCTCTGCCGTCAAACAGATTTGCTATTGGCTGCCGGAGAAACCGGAAAGTGGATAAATATTAAAAAAGGACAATTCGTTTCGGCCTACGCGATGAAGTATGCCGTTGAAAAAGTGAAGCAAACAGGCAATCATCACATTATGCTTACCGAGCGCGGAACAACTTTTGGTTATCACGATTTAGTAGTTGATTACAGAAACATTCCCGATATGCAAAAGCATGAGGTACCGGTAATCCTTGATGTTACGCATTCATTGCAGCAGCCCAATCAAGAAAGTGGTGTTACCGGTGGCCGCCCCGATTTAATTCCTACGATTGCTGCCGCTGGCATTGCAGCAGGTGCCGATGGATTATTTATTGAAACGCATCCTGAACCCAGCAAAGCTAAGTCGGACGGAGCCAACATGTTGCAGCTCGATTTGATTGAACCTCTCTTGCAAAAATTGATTAAAATTCATCAAGCAGTAAAGCAATGAACATAACAACTCCTTTTACGCTAAAACATCATTTTTGCCTCAGAGCCACGATTGTGGCCTGTTTAATTGGCGTTGTTGCCTGGGCACAACCACAAAAATTTCAGAAAGTATACGGTGGCTATTCATATGATCAAGGAAATGATTTGATTCAATTACCCGATACCGGATACCTGCTCTTATGCACTTCAGGAAGTTTTTCATCAAGCGCTGATATCTATTTATTGAAGGTTGATAAGCAAGGGAATTACGAGTGGCAACACACCTATGGAGGACAGGATATAGAGGGAGCCTGCAAAATAAAACTCACACAAGACGGTCATATTGCAATGGCCGGACATACCAACAGTTATCCCGGTAAATCCTATGATTTTTACTTGGTGAAAGCTGCTTTAAATGGCGACACTGTGTGGACCAAACATTACGGAAGTAACGAATGGGATTTTGCCAACAGCATGGATACTTGTGCAGATGGAGGATTCATTATGGCGGGGAAAACCTATGATACCGGAAATGCTTTTAGCGACATCTTGATTGTGAAAGCGGATGCAGATGGAAATGAGTTGTGGCAAAAAAAGATTGGAGGGAATAAGGACGATGTGGCCAAATCAATCATCAGTTTAGTGGATGGGTATATCCTGTGTGGAACAACCGAAAGCATTGGTGCAGGTGGAAAAGATATTTGGGTTGTGAAACTTGATTTAAACGGCAATATTACATCTGACGTAACATTTGGTGATATTAATAATGACTTAGGAGGCGACATTGTTAGAAAATTTGATGGTAATTACGGCATTGCCTGCTCTTCTCAGAACGATCTCTTTCCTCAATGGTATAATAATTTTATTCTCAACTACAATTCGTTATCAAACAGTATAATTCAACAGTATCAGTCTAACTACACTAATGATGTAATACTAAACTCAATTATTGAGTTATCTGACAGTACTATTTTAGCCGTGGGAAATATCTCAAACATGGGCAGTGGAATGAATGATATGTTTCTAGTAAAATTGAACAATGGATTTTATTTTGATGCCGGATCTACCTATGGTGGAAATTATGATGATTTTGCAGAAAGTGTTATCAAAACATTCGATAATGGTGTTGCGATAATTGGTAGCACTAACTCATATGGAATAGGTATGAGTAATGTATTTTTTGTCAAACTAGACTCTACCTTTATTGGTGCTGTATCTCCCGATATTTATGTAAATATTGATGATAAAAATCAAGTATCCAATTTCTTAAATGTTTCTGTATTGCCCAATCCCTTCAGTCAAAACGCTGCTATTTTACTCGAATTGCCTGGACCTGAATTTCAACATAAGTTGCAATTTAATCTATTAAATGCGCTTGGTCAAAATATGAACTCAAATATCAATAGTCAGATTTGTTATAAAGGGACTAGTGCTAAAATTATTATTGATGATATAAAGCTAAAAAACGGAATTTACTTTTTTAGTATTGAGTCTGAAAATAAAACAATCGCACAGGGCAAGTTCACAGTAATCAAATAATGCATCAGTATTTTCATGATAAAGTAATTTGGATTACCGGTGCATCTTCAGGGATAGGTGCTGCGCTGTTGCATGAGTTGTCTCAATACCGTGCCAAAATAATTATTTCTGCTCGCAGGGAAAATGAACTGCGCAAAATGATGGAACAATGCAAAAGTTCAAATGCAGAAATCATGTTGCTGCCATTTGACCTTTCCAAAACCAATCTCATTCCCGAAATAGCTGCACAGGTAATCGCTAAATTCGGAAGGATTGATATCCTTTTCAACAATGGTGGTATCAGCCAGCGTTCACTTGTGGCAGATACAGCGCTTGAGGTTGACAGAAAATTGATGGAGATTAATTTTTTTGCGAATGTGCAACTTAGTAAATCTGTTTTGCCTGTGATGCTTCAGCACAATTTCGGACATTTGGTGGTAACAAGTAGCTTGTCGGGGAAGTTTGGTTTTTATGAACGTTCGGCTTATGCGGCCTCGAAACATGCCTTACATGGCTTTTACGAATCCTTATTTTTAGAGAATAGACATAACGGTATTCACATCACTTTAGTTTGTCCGGGATCAATAAAAACCGATATTGCACTATCGGCATTAAACAAAGATGGTTTGCCCGCAATGGCTAAAGACAGGCGTTTAGAGCAGGGGATGGATGCAGCTGTGTGCGCCAAAAAAATATTAAACGCTGTGGCCGCACAAAAAAAAGAAGTGCTGATTGGTAAACTTGAAATTATTCCTGCCTATTTAAAACGTTTTTTACCTGCGCTTTTTTGGCGCTTGATGTACAGGTTAAAACCTGATCAATCATGAGGCTATTGGAGAAAAATATCAAATATTTGGCTTTTATCAGCGTATGTTGTGCCTGCATTATTTTTTTAGGGTTCAAACAATTTAAACAGGTCAACATCAACAGATGTATAAGCAGTGACGGAAAAGGTTATTACGCCTACTTGCCTGCGCTATTTATTTATCAAGACATACAGTTTTCATACGTAGATGCTTATGAAAACAACTATTATAATCCTCAAAATAAGGTAGATTTTACCAATACAGTAGCCGATAAACAGGTTAACAAATATTGGTCGGGAGTGGCTGTATTGATCTTGCCCTTTTTTTTAGTTGCTCACACATTGGCAATCCTATTTAACCAAGCGGCCGATGGATACTCTTTTATTTATCAGGCCATGGTTGCCGTTGCAGCTTGCTTTTATTTGGTTTTAGGATTGGTATTTTTACGAAAATTGCTACTGCGCTATACAATCAGCGAAAGCGTAATTGGACTTACCCTATTCAGCCTTGTTTTTGCCACAAATCTTTTCTATTATACCGTGGCAGAACCATCAATGTCGCATGTATACTCATTTTGCTTGATTTGCTTATTTGCATACACGGCTAAAAAGTATTTTGACTCATACATTACCAAATATTGGTACATCCTAATTTTGCTGCTGGCACTCATTACATTGTTGCGTCCTTCAAATATGATGGTAGCATTTGCTTGTCCTTTTTTTGCAGGCAGTTTCAATAACTTAAAAAAAGGGGTAGCGCAAATAAACATAGGAAAACTGATGAAAGCGTTGCTAATTTTTTTTACGGTGCTGTCTATTCAATTGGCTTACTATAAATGGGCCACCGGAAACTTTTGGGTTTATAGTTACGGCAATGAACATTTCAACTTCTTGCATCCTCAATTTTTTGATTTCTTATTCAGCTACCGCAAGGGTTTATTTGTTTATGCACCTATACTACTATTGGCAACCATAGGTTTTACGGTGTTGTACAAGCAATCTCCTTTTCAAATGATGAGTTTGTTTGCCTTTATGATTTTGATTGTGTTTGTTTTATCATCTTGGTGGATGTGGTACTATGGTGGTGGCTTTGGCATGCGACCAATGATTGATTACTTTGTGTTTTTTGCCTTTCTGCTATCATTACTCATTCAGCGTATAATGAGTAGTCAAAAGGGAGGATATGTAGCAATGCTGATGTTGATGATACTTTGTGTTGCCGCACAAATTCAAACCTATCAAAAAGTTAATTTTATTATGCCATGGGATGGAATGAACAAAGAAATATATTGGAAAATATTTTTAAAAACAGACAAGTCCTATATTGGTAAATACAAGGCCTAACTCCTATGCTCAATAACCGACAGCTGTTTCTTCAGCATAATGCGCAAACCACTTTTTTTCCACTTTTGCTAGAAATGCAAAAAGCGGAAGGTGTCATGATTACTGACGTAAATGGCAAAAAATATTTTGACATGATTTCGGGCATTGCGGTAAGTAATGTGGGACACGGCAATAAACAGGTGCTTGATGCCATTACTGAGCAGGCGCAAAGCTATATGCATTTGATGGTGTATGGCGAGTTTGTGCAGGCTCCACAAGTAAACTTTGCTAAAAAATTAAGTGATTTACTGCCGGGCAATTTACAATGTGTATACTTTGTGAACTCAGGTGCAGAGGCCATTGACGGAGCCCTTAAATTAGCCAAAAGATATACAGGAAGAGCAGAAACAATCTCTTGTAAAAATGCCTACCACGGAAGTTCTCAAGGGGTGTTGAGCATTATGGGCAGCGAAACATATAAGAGCGCGTACAGGCCTTTGATACCCGGAAATCGCTTAATTGAATTTGGTAACTTTGATGACCTTAAACACATCAATCATCGCACCGCTTGTGTAGTAATTGAAACCATTCAAGGTGAAGCAGGCGTTAGAACTGCCTCTGCTGAGTACTTCAAGGCGCTAAGAGAGGCGTGTAACAATTATGGTGCAATGCTCATACTTGACGAAATTCAGTGTGGCATGGGGCGCACGGGCTCAATGTTCGCCTTTGAACAATATCAATTTGTACCAGATATTTTATGTCTCAGTAAAAGTTTAGGTGGCGGCATGCCCATAGGTGCATTTATTTCCTCCACCTCTATCATGCAATCGTTGGCGCACGAACCTATGTTAGGCCACATTACCACTTTTGGCGGGCATCCTGTATGCTGTGCGGCAGGTTTGGCCGCCCTCAATTATTTAATTGACAACAAGGTGGTGGAAACTGTGGCAAAGAAGGAACAATTATTCAGAAAAAAACTAATACATTCGCACATCAAAGAAATTCGGGGAAGGGGATTGATGCTTGCACTGCAGTTCGACTCTTTTGATACAAACAAAAGAATCATCGACTGCTGTATTAAAAATGGGCTGATTAGTGATTGGTTTTTGTTTTGTGATAATGCCATGAGATTAGCTCCTCCGCTCATAATTTCTGATGATGAAATAGAGGAAGCTTGTAATATTATTTTAAAGAGTATTGACGAAATAATCCATCAATAAGGATGAAAAAAAATCAGTTTGCCACCATCATTTTAATGCTATTGGGCTGTACAATTTGGGCGCAGCCGTATATCGATTTTGCCTCCATCAGTGGCCAACAACTGAACACCCATTACAGTGGCAGTGAAGAGTTAAATACCACTACCAACTATTTTGCAAGCTTGCTTATTCCTTTCAAAATCAATGCTAAAAGTACCATCATTGCGCGATTAAATTACGACCAACTTTCTACTTTCAACGGGAAACAACCACAAGCCCCCATCAATTTGTACACTTACTCAGCAGGTGTTGGCTATCAACATTTTTTCAGTGAGCAATTCTCGGCTCTTGTGTTGCTTACACCCAAGGCATCCACCGATTTTAAAGATGAGTTTAACGATAAGTATGACTTGCAATATGGTGCTTCGATGCTATTGCAGTATAAAATTTCGAAAACATTACGAGTAAAAGCCGGTTTGTATTACAACAAAGAACCATTCGGCAACTTCTTTGTACCGCTGTTTGGTGTCGATTGGCAAATCAGCAACAGATGGATGTTGTATGGAACATTTCCCTTCTTCAACCGACTCGAGTATAAAATAAATGATCGCTTGTATACCGGTATCGGTGCTCGTATTTTTGGCAGAAGCTATCGTTTGAATAGTTATTGGAACCGCGACTACGTTTGGAATCAAGAAAATCAGTTGAAATACTTCCTCGACTTTTATATGACCAAAAAATTAGTCAGCTTTATTGAAATTGGTCGCTCTATCGGCTTCGGACCAAAGCAAATTGTATCTGATCAATCAAGAGACAATGTGGTGCTTAACAACCCATTATACCGACCGCTTGAACAAGGATTTTTCATTCATGCGGGAGTTGCGTTCAGATTGAGAACAGGATTGTAATTCCCACAGGAAATTAATGACCTTTCACTACTTATTGATGAAGTGCCTTTAAAGCTTTCTTACACATCTCATCATCGCTATTTTTCACCAAATACCAAGCTTCTTGATTGAATAAACTTTTGGCAACATAAGCCTTAAGTAGGTTGTTGATGGGCTCTAATCCCTGATCAGAAACGGGCTGTTGTTTCACCTTGTTTTTCGCGGCATACTGTTTCAACTCGTTAAATATTTTAGCATCAACAACAAATTGCTTATTGAATGCCGCGGCATTCACATACTTCAATGAAGCCCTTTTTTTATTGACATACTCCAAAGCAAAATCATTGATGATATTGTTGTACACAAGTTCAGATACATATCTACTTACCTTGCCGGTATCAATGGGTATAAAATAGTCGGGCATAATGCCTCCACCCCCGTACACAATTTTGCCTCCGGGGGTTTTATATTTTAATTCCTTATTGATTTTCACACTATCAGCATGCAGCAACTCACCTGAAGTATAACGCGCAGCTTCTTCATGATAATAATCCTCGGTACGCCCATTGGTGTATGGCTTTTGAATACATCTTCCGGTTGGTGTGTAATATCTTGCAATGGTGAGTCGTATGGCCGAGCCGTCAATAAATTCTTTTTGCTCTTGCACCAATCCCTTTCCAAACGACCTTCTACCTACAATAATTCCTCTATCGTTGTCCTGCACCGCACCGGCAACTATTTCACTTGCTGATGCAGAGTTTTCATCAATCAATACCGCCAACTTTTTTGTTTCAAAAGTTCCTTTTTCTGAAGCAATAGAGTTTTGCCTTGGCTTGTTTTTACCTTGTGTGTATACAATCATTTTTCCTTTGGGTAAAAATTCATCACTAATAGCAATAGCTGCATCCAAATAGCCTCCGGGATTACCCCTTAAATCCAGTATTAATTGGTTCATTCCTAGCTTTTGGAGCTTATCCAAGGCATCACAAAATTCTTTATGCGTGGTGGATGCAAACCTGCTTATTTTAATAAATCCAGTGGTGCTATCCATCATAAACGAGGCATCTACACTATAAATGGGAATTTTTCCGCGGGTAATGTTAAAGGTTTCTATCTTGCCTGTTGCAAATCGCAGCACACCAATTTTAACAACCGTTCCACCTTTGCCTTTCAAATTTTTAAACACCATTTCACTGGTGATGCCGTTACTGGCAAATTTTTTTCCGTTCACGGTAATAATCTTATCGCCACTTCTAATGCCGGCCTTTTCTGATGGTCCTCCCGGTATGGCTGTCACTACATAAATGGTGTCGCGCAAAATATTAAACTCAATGCCAATTCCTTCAAAGTTACCATTCAATGGTTCGTTGGTTGCCTGCAAATCGGAGGCCGGAATATAGGCGGAGTGCGGATCAAGGTTACCAAGCAAATCTTGTATAGTCATTTCGGTTAAACTATCTCGAGCAATGGTGTCAACATAATCACGAACAATATAATCCATCAACTCATCTAACTTGTTCATGCCCATATTGCTGCTGCTGAAAATTTCAATCAACTGATTTTGTTGGCTATTACGATTGAGTCTGATGCCAATAAAAACACCCACTACTAATACCAATGCAAAAAATAGGGGAAGAAAGGGGCTACTGTGTTTAGGTTGATTGTCCAACTTTGGAATAATTTATTGGTTGTTTTTGATGTGGGGCAAATCGTTGAAGCGCATTACTTCTACCCCAAACTTTTTCAAAAAGTCAACACCCTCATCACTTGGAATTTTTTTATACTCGGCATAGCTGTTTAAATAAATTACTTTTTTGATGCCCGTGGTGAAGATAATTCTGGCGCAAGCAATGCAAGGAGAAAGCGTAATATACAAAGTAGCACCCTCTACACTTACATTATTTTTTGAAGCATACAGGATGGCGTTTTGTTCGGCATGCAAGGCCAAGGAGCAACTCCCTTTGCTATCGCGCGGGCAACCTTCTGCGGGCCATTCTTCATCGCAATTGTGGGTGCCTGCAGGAGGACCATTATAACCAAGCGAAACAATCCTAGTATCTTTGGTAAGCACAGCACCAACATGCATTTTTACGCAGTGCGATCGCTTTGCCAGCTTTTCGGCCAATTCCATATAAATTACATCAAAACTAGGCTTTGCCATAAATTGGGAGTAATGCGTCTAAAAAAAATATTTAAAAAGTACGTATTGACTTATGCTACTTCAACAAGTTCAAAACGGTAACTCTCCATGATTTGATTGGCAAGTAGTTTTTTACATGCCTCGTCAACTTTGCTTTCGGCAGTTTTTTTATCAGATGCTTCTACCTCTAAACTGATGTGTTTGCCTATGCGCACATTACTGATTTCGGGAAGGTGCAGATTTTTCATGCTTTGAGATACTGCTTTTCCTTGGGGGTCGAGCAACGCTTTTAGCGGCATGATGTCAATTTCAGCGATAAATTTCATTCGTTTACTGTGTTTGTTTTTCTTGATTAAACATATTCTGAATCAATGACAAAACTACATATAAAATAATAATAAACGGCACCGCTTTTTGTTTAATTAATAAAACAACAACTGCAGATAACAATAGCAACAAATAGCGCCACTCATTGCCTTTCCAGCCAAAGCTTTTGAACTTAAGGGCAATCATGGGCAACTCCGCAACCATTAAGTAAGATTGTATGGCACATAGCGTAATCAATACGTACGGTTTCAATAAAATTTCTGCAATTGCATTGCCCTCGGGAATCATCAGAAGCGGCAAAAAGCTTATGAGCAGGGCGTTTGCAGGAGTAGGCAGCCCAATAAATTGGTCGGATTGACGGGTGTCAATATTGAATTTTGCCAAACGATAAGCCGAAAACAAAGGGATCAACAAACCGGCATAAGCCAAGTACCACACAGGTTCATCGGGGCCCAAATAAGCAGCACCGCTGCCTATGGCATAAATAATTAATTGATACATCACAAAGCCGGGTACTACCCCAAAAGTAACCATGTCGGCCAAAGAATCGAGTTGTTTGCCCAATTCAGAATGTACACCAAGTAAGCGCGCTGCAAAGCCATCAAAAAAATCGAAAGCGGCTGCCATCATCAATAAGATAGCGGTAAGCTCAAATGATTTGTGAAAGGTACTGATGATAGCCAAACAACCACAAAGTAGATTCAACAGGGTAAGCATGTTTGGAATGTGTTTTTTCATATGCGTATGCTGTTTTGCCGGTAAAAATTACTTTTTAATGCAAGTATAGGTTTTTCGAAGTAATTATAGCTCAATGTAGCTATCAAAATAGTCAACAGCATCATCACCAAAGGATTAATGAACATTACCTGATAGGATGTTGATGCGATAGCATAGTGCATCATCAACTGACTGAAAACAGTAATCACAATGCCATGATAAAAATACAAGCCCAAGGATATCTTACCGAGGTAATCAAAAGGGAGAAAAAATTTTTGCACGCGAGGAACAAATTTCGAGTAACAAAGTATAGCAATGCATGAAGCAAACAGCAATGAAAAATAGCATCTTTCAAAAAGCATGGCAACTGTGTTGGTAAAAACAAAGGTGTAGGTAACCACAGACAACAGCAGCAGTGCGCCCCAAAAAAACAGGGCTGTTTTTCCCATATTGGCCACAATTGATACAAATCGCTTGCTGTATGCACCTAAATAGGCAAGTAACATACCCACCCCAAAATTAGAGGCAACACTGCAAGTATGAAAATAGAGTTCTAATTCGTTATGCATGTGCGTATATCTGTATAACAGAGAAATGACAATGAGCAACAAACCGGTAATAGGTATACTGTATTGAAATACCCTGTTGCCGATACGCGAAATAAATTGAAGCAAAAGTCCCCATATCACATAAAATTGCTCTTCAACCGATATGCTCCATAAAAACACCAGAAAGAACAAAAAATCATACCCGTTTTTAGCAATGTAAAGATTAAGGGTAAATGTTACAAAGTAAATCAATGATGGGAGTGGTGTATGTGTAAAACCGGCATATGCCAGGGCAAACCCGATACCTGTCATAAAAAAATACATTGGCCAAATTCTCAAACTTCTTCTTATGAAAAATAGTTTGAAGCTGAAGGTGTTGTGGCGTGCTTGTTCTTCAATAATAAGTCGGGTGATTAAAAATGATGACAACACAAAAAAGTAATCAAGTCCCAATAGGCCAACATCCAAAAAATGTTTCATGCGTTGAAACCACAATGATGAGGATATACTTGAATTGGAGGTAACAAAACAATGTGTTAGGAATACGGGAATGAATGCCACAAACCTTGTTGTGTCGAGCAAAGGAAAATACAATGCGTGTTGATGCTTGTGCGGCAATGTTTAAAAATAGTTGTGTAAAAATAGTTTAAATACCCTATCTACACCCATGATTAATGCTAATTTAGTCAATCGCTTTCTGCCACAAGGCCAATTAAGTAGTTGTTACACTATAATATTTATGACTAATTCAAATCATTTATAGGTATGAGCACATTGAAAAAGGGGGCGGGGGAAATTCACCATTCACCATTCACCATTCACAATTCACAATTAATGGGGGGCGGGCAAATTCACAATTCACAATTAAAGTGGGTGGGTAATCAACCCTATCGAATCACAAATGACTTGTTGAATTCGCCCTGCGCATCACTTATCTTGAGCATGTAAAATCCTTTTTGCAACTCGTTAACTTGTAAGTGATGAATATTGTTCCCTCTCACGGTAGCTACATTTCTGGTATATACCACCTTGCCTGTAATATCAGTAACCTGCAGCATCATATTGCTTGGTGAACCGGCATTAAACTCCACTGTAAAAATACCATCGTTAGGATTAGGATACAAGTTAAGTGAAGATACATTGGTTTTAATGGCTATGCCACTGCAAACAGTAACTTCAATCGATTGAGAAACAGTAGTATCACATCCTCCGCTATTCACATAAGTGTAATTAATGGCGTAAGTGCCCGCGCCTGCAACAGCAGGATCAAATGTATTGCCGTTAATGCCTGTACCGCTGAAATTACCACCTGCGGGGCTTCCTGTAAGCAATAGAGGAGCATCAATGGTGCATATAGTTGTACTTAAGCCACTGAATGACACTGCAGGAAGTGTGTTAGTAACAATATTTACAGCCGTTGAAACATTGCTGCAACTCGAAGGATTGGTTACTTGCACTGTATACGAACCATCGGACAATGTATTTAAATTGGCTGTAGTAGCGCCACTAATTACTGCACCATCTTTAAACCATTGATAGGTGTTTTCGGGGTGATAAATGGCAGATAAAGTTGGGTATGATTCTCCCGGGCACAAATTAATGGTGTCCTGCAAAGAAACAATGGCAGCTGTTGGAAGGCAACCTGTTGCGCCAATCCTACGTACTGTTCCATTAAATGAATTAGCCATATAAATCTCCCCACGATAATCTTCACCAAAAGCAACATAAGCTCCTGTTCCAGCAACTGTCCCTAGGTCAAATGTGGTGAAGGTGCCATTCGCATTTTTTCTTGTAAGACGAATTTTGCTATCGCAATAATCGGTATAAATGTAGTAGCCATATAAACTGCCATGTTTTGCCCCACGATACATGTAACCACCAGTTACCGAACAACCGGTTGAGTGACTATAAACAGCAACCGGGGGAGTAGTGCTGCTGAATGTTGGGCAACCGGTTTGGCTAACATTTGGTGTTTGAACATTTCCCTCATAGCATCTCCAGCCATAATTTCTGCCTCCGGGTGTCCCAAGCGCTTCGTAATCTATTTCTTCCCATGCACTTTGCCCTACATCGCCAATCCACATATCTCCATAAATCCTGTCGAAGCTCCATTTCCATGGGTTGCGTAAGCCATATGACCATATTTCTGCTCTATTGGATGTTCCAACAAATGGATTGTCGGCAGGAATCCCATAAGCCAAAGGTGCTTGTGGATTATCAACATCTATCCTGAGCATTTTACCCAATAATAGCGTTAAATTTTGGGCTCTGTTACCCGGATCATTGGCACTGCCACCATCTCCCATTCCTATGTATAAATACCCATCAGGACCAAATGCAATGCAACCTCCGTTGTGGTTAGAAAATGGCTGAGAAATGGTTAACAAAACAGTGGCACTGGCGGGGTCAGCCACATTTGAGTCGGCTGCACTCACTTGATATCTGGCTATGGTGGTAGCCCCACCACTGATTGCAGTATAGTTCACATAAAAATATCCGTTGTTTTTGTAGTCGGGATGAAAGGCCATACCCAATAAACCACGCTCATCTCCCGTTGATGCCGGATTGGTGCATATTCCTGTTAGATTAAGAAAAGGTGTTGCGTTTTGCACACCATTGCTATCACAAACTATAATTTTTCCGGCTTGTTGAACAAAAAATAAGCGGCTGTCATTACAATTTCTGATATCAACCACCCTGCTATTGCCGGTGTTAAACGTAGTAAAAGTAAGTGTTGGCTGGGCCTGTGCAAAACATGCCACTATTGCAAGCAAACATAAAATAGCGTAACTCTTTTTCATTATATTTAATTTTAATTGATGACAAACTTACTAAAAATGCCGTTAATCAAAGCTAATTTTTAATATGATACCTAAAACGATAGACTAAATTAGAATAGGTAAAGATATTATATTTGTGATGATTTTAAGCATCGTATTCTTGTAAGTTAATTTTCCTTTTCTCATGCAACGTATTCTCATTACCGGTACTAATGGTTTATTAGGACAAAAATTGGTTTATCTGCTCTTGGAGCGAAATAAAACCACAGCCAGTCAGTTTCAAATCACTGCTACTTCAAGAGGAGAAAATAGGCTAATGAACAAAAAAGGATATCAATACTTAGACCTTGATATTACCAATGCTGATGAAGTAGCGCGTGTTTTTACCCTTGTAAAGCCGCATATCATTATCAATACGGCAGCTATGACCAACGTAGATCAATGTGAAAAGGAGAGAAAAGCTTGTGATGCAATCAATGTTGAAGCCGTGGCACATCAGCTGAGCGCACTCGAAAAATTGCAGCATGCCGAAAAAAATTACAAGCCCCATTTTATTCATTTGAGTACCGATTTTGTGTTTGATGGCAAAGCAGGGCCTTACAGCGAGGCAGATCAACCTAATCCCATTTCTTATTATGGTCATTCAAAATACAAGGCCGATTTATTGGTGCAAGAAAGTGCTGTAAAATGGGCTATTGTGCGCACCATCATTGTGTACGGAGTAGTTGATAATATGAGTCGATCTAACCTGGTATTGTGGGCTAAATCTGCTTTGCAGAAAGGAGAAAAAATCAATGTTATCAACGATCAGTTCAGGGCTCCTACCCTTGCCGAGGATTTGGCTGAGGGTTGCATGTTGATTGCCGATAAAAAAGCAACAGGCATTTTTAACATCAGCGGACGCGATACATACAGCATTCTCGATTTGGTTTATCAGGTTGCCGACTTTTGGCAGCTCGATAAATCGCTCATTCAAGTGGTTTCATCAGATACACTCAATCAGCCGGCAAAACGTCCACCACGCACAGGTTTTAAATTAGATAAGGCCATTGATATTTTAGGCTATCAGCCAAAATCTTTTAGAGAGGGGTTAATGATAGTAGATAAGCAATTGAAAGCGCTTGAGAAAAACGGATAGCTTTAAAAACCGCCACCTTCTTCATTTTTGTAGTCGTTGTCTCTTGATTTGTTTCTGCGCGGAGCCGCTTCACCTGAGCCAAAACGGTAATTAAATGTAAGCGTGGCAATTCTTGTTTCGCGCTTCCGCTCCACTTGCTGACTGAAATTGCTACCTGATGTGCTCACCCTGAAACGCATTTCATCCATCACGTCTGATACGCCCAAGGTTAAGGTGCCTTTTCCTTTTAGCACATCTTTCTTAAGTGCAAAGTCAATTTGACTCATAGGTAAAATAACGCCTTGTGCCAATATGTTTCGTGCATTGTACATGGCAGTTAGTTGCAACGACCAACCATTTTTAAGCAGCATGTTGCTGAGCATTTTTACATTCCAACTGAGGTTTGAAGTATTTATTTCTCCGTCTTGATTAGTGCCTCTGATGAGTGTCCTGAAACCGTTGAGGTTAAGGGTAACATTCCACCACTTGAAAAACTCAATTCGGCTAACGGTTTCTAAACCCATATTATCGCTGCTACCCAAGTTAGTAAAGGTTACAATGGTTTGGTTATTTCCGTTTATACTGATATTGCGCATAATCAAACCCACTGTTTTACGAAAGTAAAAGCTGCCCGAAAAGTTAATTTTTTTATGGTTGTACAGAAAAGCAAGTTCTGTATTGTGTGTATACTCGGGATTAAGGTACGGATTTCCCGTTCTTAAAATAAGCGGATTGCTGTAGTCGGCAAAAGGTGATAGCTGGCCCACACCGGGGCGATTGATTCTACGACCGTAATTCAATTGCAACTCCATTTTTTCACTAATTTTTCTATTGATATAAGCCGTTGGAAAAATGTTGAAGTAGTTATTGAAATAATTGCTGTTATCATTCACCAGGGTTGACTTTGTGTTTGCTTGCTCAGCTCTAATCCCTCCTTTAAAACTCCATTTGCCAAGTGTTTGCGCAAAACTACAATAGGCAGCGTAGATGTGCTCTGTAAAAATAAATCGGTTATTCAAACTATCATCGGCAACAAATTCACCCAAACTATTGCTATAAGTTTCAGAAAAAAAATCGTTATCAATCACACGGTTGATATTTTTTAATCCGCACTCGAGCTTGGCAGACTTGAGCACAGGACTTTCGTAATCAAGCGTATTAGAGTTGATGGTAAAGTTGGATGTGCTGAGATTGTTTTGGTAAAACCAAAATGGGGTAATCTCTTGATAGTTCTCCCTGTAATTTTCTTGACGATAACGCGCATCGGTAAGGTTATTATTTTTAGAGTAATTAGATTCAATGGTAAGCAACTGTTTGGGCTTCGAAAATTTTTTTCGATAGTTAATGTTGTAATCTTGCGCTATTCCTTTGTTGGGGGTTCCTGAATACCTGTTGAATGCTGATATACCCTGCCTGCTCATATTCTCGGTATTGTTGTTGAGAAGCTCATACTCAGATTTATTTTCAGCATTAATGGTTGCATTAAATCCCAAGGTGACTTTATCACTGAGGTTATAATCTAAGCCCGTTTTCAGGCTGTGATTTCTATTGAAGTTATTCGAATTGTTTTTTTGTGTGAGATATATGGCAGTATCCGCAACATAGGTTGTGCGATTTACATCGCCTCTTCCGAACCTTTCATTGTATCGAAAACTGTAATTGCTGTAAAAGTTGATTTTATTTTTTCGGATGCTGTAAGCAATGTTGGTATTGCACTTATTGTTGGTGCCGGCACTTTGACTAACACTCCCGTTGGTACCTTGCAATTTATTTTTCTTGAGCACAATATTGATAATACCACTCATCCCATCAGGGTCATATTTTGCAGAGGGGTTGGTAATCACCTCTACCGACTCGATTGCGCTGGCAGGAATTCCGGCCAATACACCTGCACGCCCGCCACCACTTATTCCGCTTGGTCTGCCATCAATTAAAATGGTAACATTGCCACTGCCTCGTAAACTAATATTTCCATTAATATCAACACTCACAGTAGGTACTTGTGCCAAAACATCATTAGCAGATCCTCCGTTGGCAACCGCCAATTTTTCGGCATCAAATACTTTTTTATCGATCGTGTTTTTAACCATGTCTTGTTGTGTTTCAACCACCACTTCTTTCAATTGCTTTTGATTATTTTCAAGCGCAATATTCCCCATGTTTTTTGATTCTTCTCGTTTGAGAAAAATGGTATCAATGACTAAGGTTTTATAGCCCATAAATGCAATTTTCATCTTGTATTTGCCGGGCCTCAGTTTGTCAATCTCAAAAGTGCCTGTTGCACCCGAAACAACACCTCCAATTAAAGTGTCTTTGGGCATTCTGAATATGCTAATGGCAGCAAACTCTACAGGTTCCTTAGATGTTTTATCAATGATTACGCCTGAAATTTTAGAAAATGCGGGAGCACCGCCCTCGCCTCGTTTATAATTGTTATCCTGAGCAAGCGCTAAACCACAGGCAAACTGCAGCAACAACAAGTAATATATGGGTTTAATCAAAATTTTTTTTATGGGTGCAAATATACACATTCGAAGTGAAGTGCCGTATAAAAGTCAGTAAAGAAACCTTTTATTTGTAGTTATTTACCTCAATAATGGCTTCAGCGATAATAGTTTGGGTTGATTCGATTTAATCCAACTGCGTATCAAAACATCATTATCAGGGTAATAATCTGCCTTGTTAATCACATCCATAAAGTCATCTAAACTATTGAGTTGTGTATATTCATCAAAGTAACCTGTTCCTACAAATTTATTGTTGAGTACTACTATCATTGCCTTTTCACCTTGTGAGCGGCCTGCGGTAATTATGGCAAAGTGTGGATCTGTGTACGAATGCTTCTTAATCAGGGAGGCCGCCCTTTTGTTGTAACTATCAATGTCTTCTTCTCCCGCACAAATGCCATTGCATCGCTTAATTTGATGATGAAAACATACCGCATTTTCTTGCAGCAAGCCACAATAGCTCATGCACAGGCAATATTCATCAATCATACTTTCTAAAAAGTTGCGCGCTTGTGCATATCCATTAAAGGCCAACATGGCTCTATCAGAGGAGGCTACCGGTACAATATGAAAGCAAATGATGCCTGCCTTGTTTTTCTCCCATTCAACACAATGTGTAAACTCATCGGCCTTTCGCATGCGGTTGAATTTTGGTTTGTGTTTTTTAATCTCTTCATTCTCTAGCAGCAACGCAATAAGTTCATTGCCAGTTCTTACAAAATCTACATTGTGCAGCTCATGAAGCATCTTCTTCCCCTTTTGTTCTTTGCTGTTAAAGTGGCTCATGGCACGGTTATACATGTTGGAGCTTTTTCCTATGTATATAATTTCTTGCTGTTCATTCAAAAAGTAATAAACCCCGCACGCTTCTGGTAATTTGTCGAGTATATATTGCTTTATTTTGTCGATTTTCCTCACCATCAAGTCATCGAGCCCCTTCGTTTTGTATTGAGGATGCGTACTTTTAACTTGCATTAATATATCAAACAATTGTGCCGTGGCTACTGCATCTCCTCTTGAACGATGTCGGGCCTCGTTATGTATCTGATAATAATCGCACAAATGACCTAAGCTGTATGATTTTAACCCTGGAACCAATTTTCTGCTGAGCCGCACTGTACATAGCGTATCACGCTTATAGGAGAAGCCCAGGGAGGCAAATTCTTCTTTTACAAAGCCATAATCGAAACCAACATTGTGCGCCACAAAAATTTTGTTTTCGGTCATTTCAAGAATTTTTTTTGCCACTTCAAAAAATTTGGGAGCGTCTTCGACCATCGCATTGGTGATTCCCGAAATATTAGTAAAATAAGGCGATATGTAACATTCGGGATTGATTAAAGTGGTAAACTCATCAATCACCGAAAGGCCATCATGAATCAATATGGTGATCTCAATAATCCGCCCTCTTCTGAAGTCGAACTTTCCTCCGCAGGTTTCTATGTCTATAATAGCAAACATTTCAGCAAAGCGGCTTTAACATGATGCAACTGCCGCCTTCATTCAAAACAGATGTTCGCGTATAAATCATGGGTGTAAATTCATTATTTGGTAAACAATCGACATATCGATGATGCTTTTTACAAAGGTAATGATAACAGACATATGTCTTATTTGCAGAAATGTGTATTGGCACAAGAATTGAAAACAATATTTGTATTACATTCGAATTGAGTTAATAAATAAATAGTTATCAGCAGGTTAAGCGCGATGTTTGGAGGTGGAAGGTTTACAGATAAAGCGAGGGCGCAAAATTTGCTGACAATTTGTCTTTACACGCAAAGCGAATAATTTTTTTTAGTTTCTTTGAATTAAACAAACAATGGAAAACGATAATTTCAATTTTCAATTAAATAATTTTGATCAAATAGCAGATGATGAGGCGGAGTTTATTCCCCTGCTCTCTACCGAAGATGAGGAGCAGATGAATGCCGAAAAAATTCCGGACGTGCTGCCTATTTTATCATTACGCAATACTGTGCTCTTTCCGGGTGTGGTAATTCCTATTACCGTTGGGCGAGATAAGTCTATTAAACTTATTAAGGATGCCTATAAGGGAGATAAAATAATTGGGGTACTTTCTCAAAAAGATGATAAGATTGAGGATCCAAGTCCTAACGACTTAAATAAGATTGGCACTGTTGCCTTTATCGTAAAAATGTTACGCATGCCCGATGGTAACACCACCGTTATTATTCAAGGTAAGAAGCGTTTTGAAATGAAGGAAGTGGTGCAGCAAGAACCATATCTCAAAGCAACCATTGTTCCTTTTGAGGAAACACGCCCATCGAAAACCGAAAAAGAGTTTTTGGCCTTAGTTGCATCGCTGAAGGATTTGGCGCTGCAGATTATTCAAAAATCGCCAAACATCCCTTCGGAGGCGGCATTCGCCATAAAAAATATCGAAAGTCCTTCGTTTTTGATTAACTTTATTTCTTCAAACATGAATGCCCCGGTGGCCGAAAAGCAGAAAATGCTCGAAGTTGCCGACTTAAAGGACAGGGCCACATTTGTGCTTCAACATCTTAGCAAAGAGTTGCAAATGCTTGAGCTCAAAAATCAAATTCAAAGCAAGGTAAAGGTTGATATGGATAAGCAACAACGCGACTATTTTTTAAGTCAGCAGCTTAAAACCATTCAAGAAGAGTTAGGAAACTCTATTGACAAAGAAGTAAATGAATATCAAAAGCGTGCCGAGAAGAAAAAATGGACTGCAGAAGTAGCAGAAACATTCAATAAAGAATTGCAAAAGCTGCAACGCATGAATCCCAACTCAGCGGAATATTCGGTGCAAACCAACTATATTGACACCTTGTTGGATTTGCCATGGAACGAGTATACAAAAGACCGTTTTGACTTAAAAAAGGCGCAAAAGATTTTAGATGATGATCATTTTGGCTTGGATAAAGTTAAAGACAGAATTATTGAACACTTGGCTGTGCTCAAAATGAAGGGCAATATGAAAGCTCCTATCCTTTGCTTGTACGGGCCCCCGGGTGTTGGCAAAACATCGCTCGGAAAGTCGGTAGCCAAGGCACTCGGCCGCAAATTCATACGCATGAGTTTGGGCGGTGTGCACGATGAAGCTGAAATACGTGGTCATCGTAAAACATATATTGGTGCTATGCCGGGCCGTATCATTCAAAATATTAAGAAGGTAAAATCTTCAAACCCTGTATTCATTCTCGATGAAATTGACAAGGTTGCAAGTAGCTATCATGGAGATCCCTCATCGGCATTGTTGGAGGTACTAGACCCTGAGCAAAACAATGCTTTCTATGATAACTTTTTAGAGTTGGAATATGATTTAAGCAAGGTTATGTTTATTGCCACGGCCAATTCGCTAAGTAGTATTCAACCTGCTCTTCGCGATAGATTAGAAATTATTGACGTAAGTGGATATACCATTGAGGAAAAGCTAGAAATAGCCAAGCGTCACCTTGTACCAAAACAAATGGAGGAGCATGGCTTAAAGAAAAATCAATTGCAGTTTTCCGATGCCGCAATCGAGTGTTTGATAGATGATTACACACGCGAAAGCGGGGTAAGAGCGCTCGAAAAGCAAATAGCAAAAGTGATTAGAGCCAATGCCCGACACATTGCCATGAAGGAGGAATATAACAATAAACTAACTCCCGATGACATTAAGCGCATATTGGGTCCAAAGATGTTTCATCGCGATAAATACCAAGACAATAGCGTGGCAGGAGTTGTTACAGGTTTGGCTTGGACTGCTGTTGGTGGCGATATTTTATTTATCGAAGTGAGCTTAAGCAAAAGTCCGAAATCGGGCGGAAAGCTTACTTTGACAGGCAATTTGGGCGATGTAATGAAGGAGTCAGCAGTAATTGCTCTCGAATATTTAAAGTCGCACAACGAAACCTTTGGAATTGCCGCAGAGGCATTCAACAATTGGAATATTCACATACATGTGCCCGAAGGCGCTACCCCAAAAGATGGCCCTTCAGCAGGTATAACCATGCTCACCGCACTGGCATCAGCATTCACACAGCGCAAGGTAAAAGCCAACTTGGCCATGACAGGAGAAATTACTTTGAGAGGAAAAGTACTGCCTGTTGGCGGAATCAAGGAAAAAATATTGGCCGCAAAGCGGGCAGGAATAAATGAAGTGATATTGTGTGCAGAAAACAAAAAAGATATTGAAGAAATCAGGCAGGATTACATCTCAAATATGAAATTTCATTACGTTACCGAAATGGAAGAAGTAATCAAAGCGGCCTTGCTCAACGAAAAGGTTGATAAACCAATTAATCTTGAAATAAAGGAAGAAAAGGAAAAATAATTCGAATTTGATTGTTGCCTATACCATGGCATCTGCTAGTTCACGCATCATTTCGGGCTTTTTCTCCAACAAATTGCCAACAACAATAATGTCAGCACCTGCCTTACAAGCAGCAGTTACGCTTTTAGCATCTTTAATACCTCCGCCAACAATTAGCGGTATATTAATTTCACTTTTTACAGCAGCTATCATTTGGGCAGATATCGGAAATAATGCACCGCTTCCAGCGTCCATATAAATAAGTTGCATCCCCAACATTTCGCCTGCCAAAGCTGTAGCAGCAGCTATTTCGGGCTTTCCCGAAGGAATAGGAAAGGTGTTGCTCATGTATTGCACAGCAGTAGTTTGACCACCATCAATCAACATATAACCTGTTGCTATGGTTTCGAGTTGTGCTTCTTTGATCAATGGTGCTGCAAGCACATGACTGCCAATAAGCATATCGGCATTTCTGCCCGAAATAAGCGATAAGAGTAATATAGCATCGGCAGAAGCACTTATTTGCATAGTATTACCCGGAAATATAATTACAGGAATATCGGTTTCGGCCTTTAAAAAATGAATGGTTGATTCAAAATTTTGTTTCCTCAGCAAACTACCCCCTACGAGCAAATAGTCAACCTGATTGGTTCTCGATAATTGCTCAACAAACTGCTTCAAACTGCTGCTGTCATGTTTATCGGGGTCAATTAGTACACAAAACTGCTTGCGCTCAGCAGCAATAAACTTGTTGTATGTAGGTTTAAGCATGATGCACAAATTTAAATTATTTTACGCAATTGACAATCAAATGCAGTATTGCAATGTAAAATCAACGATTTCAAGATAACAGTTACGCATCAGTTAAGATTAAGCATAATAGCATAGGCATACCACATATCCTTCTCTAAACATAAATTGTCCTTTTACCGCTCTCTCTATGCCATTTACATGTATCCTTCCATGCAGTTGTGCATGCTCAAGGTCCAATTGTTTCAGTACAATATGCTCCTTAAAAAGCAGCCCCTTTTTGCCATACAATTTGTATGCAGCTTCCTTGAAGCTCCATATCAAATGAAAAAAATAATTGGCAGGGTAATCAATTAATTGATTTTGTAATTGCTCCTCGGAAGCTGATAAAAATTTGTGAGTAATACGCTCAATCCTGTTGGAGATAAACTCTATATCAACACCAACTTCCCCAACAGTATTGATGGCAAGCATCACATAATCGGCAGAATGTGAAATTGAAATTCCGCTAAACCCTTCGCAGTGCGGTTTTCCAAAGCTATCATAAACAATGCGGGCATCATCACCACACATCTCTTTCAACAAAAGTCTAGCGCTCAACCACTGCTTTCGTGCTTTGTCATTCAACAGTTTTTCATATGCTATTGCATCAAATGCGTCTGCATGCATCAAGCTCAGCAATTCATCGGGGCTTTCGGTCATTTTCCAATACCCAAGCATAACATTTTCGGAAAGTTGACTCTTGTGTGTGAAGGGCATAAAAATTTAGTAGATATTACCGCTTGGGCATTGCTTTTGCTCAATGATAGGCAATTTTACAAAAGAAAAATGGTTTGAGTTTAGTTTTTTAAAAAATATTATTCATCTTTGTAACTTAGTGCACGCTGAATACACATGATGTATAAGCAGAGTAATTAATTGAAAAACACATGATCACCTATGATAAAAATTAATTTCAAACAAAGGTTCTTAGTGGCGCTTGCAATGTTTGCAGGGGCGTTTTCTGTGATGGCACAGGATGGATTATATCCTTTTGAGGACAAAGGGAGATACGGTTACATTAATCAAAGCGGAAAGGTAATTGTTCAAGGACAGTATAGCTTTGCCGATCAGTTTTACGATGGTTTGGCCGTGGTAAAGGAAAAAGGGAAAAAGGGATATATCGACAAAGCAGGAAAAATGGTTATTCCTGCGCAATATGAAGAGGCCTATAAGTTCAAAGAGGGCTTGGCTGTGGTAAAACTCGAAGGTAAATGGAAATATATCGACAAAACAGGAAAAATTATTATCGAGTCAT
The DNA here is from genome assembly GCA_023262495.1 of Bacteroidia bacterium. Lineage (GTDB taxonomy): Bacteria > Bacteroidota > Bacteroidia > UBA4408 > UBA4408 > CAIKXD01. The sequence continues at coordinate 36,321 of JALRAS010000008.1, forward strand.
CGGCCGACTACACCTACAACTTTAATGATGGGGCAGCCCGCTTTCAAAAAGGCCTCAAGTTTGGCTATATTGACAAAACAGGAAAAGAAATTTTACCACCTACATTTGAGGCTGCGTATGATTTTAGTGAAGGATTGGCTCGTGTTAAAACCGGTAACTGGAAAACTGGAAAGTGGGGCTACATTGACAAAACAGGAAAGATGGTAATCCCTGCAAATTTTGACGATGCTTTTGAGTTTAAAGATGGAATGGCCAACGTGCGTGTAGGAAACGAGGCAAGAGGTAAATACGGATTTATTGACAAAACCGGAAAGTGGGTAATTGAAGCTCAGTTCGATAAAGCCAATCAGTTTAGCGAAGGTTTAGCTAGTTTCAGAGTAGGTGATTTTAAAACCGGAAAGTGGGGCTATATGGATAAAACCGGAAAAATTGTAATCAATCCCAAATTCAATCAGGCAATGCCTTTCTCTGATGGCTTGGCCTGCGTAAAAATAGGCGATGCCAGAGATGCAAGCTGGAAATATATTGACAAAACCGGAAAAGTGGTAATTGACAAAGATTTTGCGTTCCCTTCTGACTTTAAAAACGATATGGCTTTTGTAAAGATTGGTGGTTTGCGTGACGGTAGCTCTGCTTTTATCGACAAGAAAGGAAATTTTATTTGGCAAGGCACTAAATAAGCAGCTTCGCCCTAACAATTCAGGAGGTTTAATAACCTCCTTTTTTATTTTAATTATCCCAATCAATTTATTTATGAAAGCATATATTTTCCCCGGTCAGGGGTCACAATTCACCGGTATGGGTAAAGACCTTTACACCAATAGCGGTACAGTAAAAAATTTATTTGAGCTTGCCAACAACATCCTTGGTTTTGAAATTACAAAAATCATGTTTGAGGGCACCGATGAACAACTCAAACAAACCAATGTCACACAGCCAGCAATTTTTCTGCATTCGGTGGCAGTAATTAAAAATATGGGCGAAAGCTTCAAACCCGATATGGTGGCAGGGCACTCCCTTGGAGAGTTTTCGGCATTGGTAGCCAATCAAACATTAAACTTTGAAGATGCCTTGCGACTAGTAGCCAGACGTGCCGATGCCATGCAAAAAGCATGCGAAATGCAACCAAGTACTATGGCAGCTGTGTTAGGGCTTGACGATAAAATTGTGGAGGAAGTTTGTGCATCAATCACCAATCAGGTGGTGGTGGCTGCCAACTATAACTGTCCGGGACAACTTGTTATTTCGGGCAGCATAGAGGGAATCAATGAAGCATGCGAAAAGTTAAAGGCGGCAGGTGCCAAAAGAGCGCTCGTATTGCAAGTAGGGGGGGCTTTTCATTCACCATTGATGATGCCTGCTCAAAAAGAGTTGGAAAAAGCCATCAGCGAAACACAATTCAGCCAACCTATTTGCCCTGTATATCAAAACTACACTGCAAAGGCGGTTACCGATCCTGATCACATTAAAACTAACCTTATGGCACAGCTAACCGCCCCTGTAAGATGGACTCAAACCATGGAACAGATGATTGCCGATGGTGCCACGCAGTTTTTTGAGGCTGGTCCGGGCAAAGTGCTTCAAGGGCTTGTTAAAAAGGTGAATAAAGATATTGAAGCTCTTTCTGTATAGCACTTTCATAACATCATAACTTGCTCGTTCAAGACCTCGAAAAACAGATTTTTGAAATCAACAGTGGTGCAGATTTTGAAAAAACTGCACTTGCTTTATTTCACCATCAAGCCGAGCACAATGCGGTGTATAAGCAGTACTTAAAACTGCTCCGTGTTGATCATAAAGATGTGAACTCCTGTGCATCAATTCCTTTTATGCCGATTCGTTTTTTTAAGGATTTTGAGGTCATTAGCGGACAGTTTGAGCCGGAGGTAGCATTTACCTCTAGTGGCACCACAGGAGCGGCAAGCAGTAAGCATTTTGTAAAAAGCACCAAGCTATATATTCAAAGTTTTTTGAAATGCTTCAGAACGTTTTACGGCAATGAAAAAAACTACACCTTTGTTTGTTTGCTGCCTTCTTATATGGAGCGGCAAGGGTCATCATTAATTTATATGATGAACTATTTGGTACAACAGGGGCAACAGGAAGGCTGTGGTTTCTATCCGCGTGTTGACGATGCATTTGTTAGCTTAATGACAAAGCTGCAACAAAACGATAAGCATCAGGTTTTTTTGTTGGGTGTCACATTCGCTTTGTTAGAATTGGCAGAAAAATATCCTGTTGATTTGAGCCAATGCATCATCATGGAAACAGGCGGTATGAAAGGTCGTAGAAAGGAGATCACGCGGCCTGAATTATATGAAGTGTTGCAAAAAAATTTACATGTTACACATATCCACTCAGAGTATGGCATGACCGAGTTGTTGTCGCAAGCTTATGCCAAAGAAAAAGGACTGTTCTTTTGTCCTCCGCATATGCGGGTGTTGATCAGAGATATGAATGATCCTTTTACCCTGCTCGAAAAAAACAAAACAGGTGTGATTAATGTCATTGACCTGGCAAACATTCATTCATGTGCCTTTATTGCTACCGATGATGCCGGTAAGCTACTAGAGAATGGTGGCTTTGAAGTATTGGGAAGAATTGATAACAGCGACATCAGGGGATGCAATTTATTAATGAGCTAAAAGCAAAGTTGAGAAAACAGCTGTTATTCAAAACAATATTGCCTATGTGAAAGGGCCATTACTTAGGCAATTACACCCAACTCCTTCCCTACTTTTTCAAAAGCAGCAATCGCTTGATCTAAATGCGCTTTGTTGTGCGCTGCCGATAACTGCACCCTTATTCTGGCCTGACCTTTAGGCACTACAGGATAAAAGAAACCAATCACATATATACCTTCATCCAACAACTTTGCTGCAAAGGTTTGGGCCAATTTGGCATCATACAACATCACCGGCACGATAGCAGAATCGCCATTTTTAAACTCAAGGCCTACCTTTTTCAAACCTTCTTTAAAGTAGTTTACATTCCACTCTAAAGTATCGCGCAAAGCGGTAGTTTGGCTTAACATATCCAATACAGCAATAGAGGCCCCAACAATATGAGGAGCCAATGAATTACTAAATAAATACGGGCGCGAACGTTGACGTAACATTTCAATCACTTCTTTTTTACCGGCTGTAAATCCGCCCATGGCACCACCAAGCGCTTTGCCTAAAGTACCTGTAACAATATCAACGCGGTGCATCACATTTTTTAGCTCAATGGTGCCACGTCCTGTTTTGCCAATAAAACCACTGGCATGGCTTTCATCCACCATCACCATGGCATCATATTGTTCGGCCAAATCACATATTTTATCTAATGGGGCTACATAACCATCCATCGAAAAAACGCCATCGGTTACAATCAATCTGAATCGGTGTTTTTGTGCCTGCTTTAGTTGTTCCTCTAAATCGGCCATATCGCAGTTGTTATAACGGTAGCGGGCGGCCTTACATAATCTAACTCCATCAATAATGGAGGCATGATTTAAAGCATCAGAAATGATTGCATCCTCCTCACCTAATAGAGGTTCAAAAACACCTCCATTGGCATCAAAGCAGGCAGCATATAAGATACTATCTTCCTGCCCAACAAAATGCGCAAGTTTTTGCTCTAGCTCTTTATGAATGGTTTGTGTACCACAAATAAAGCGTACACTACTCATTCCGTATCCGTATGTATCGAGTGTTTTGTGCGCAGCTTCAATTACTTTAGGGTGCGATGAAAGACCTAAATAGTTGTTAGCACAAAAAATAATTACTTCCTTTTCGGTTCCATCAGCGCTCTTTACTTTCACAGTAACTCCTTGCGAAGTACTGATAATTCTTTCGCGTTTGAACAAGCCAGATTCATCAATTACCTGTAGTTCTGACTTTATAAATTCCTGAAATTTGGCACTCATAAGATTGCTTTTAAAATTAGACTTCAAACCTACATTATTTCAATAAAAATAAAAAGTATAAATTTCTTTTGAATACATTTTAATTCTTTATTTTGCATAACACACAAAAAGGAAGTATGGAAGATGTGATCACCATAAACGGAAAAAAAATATATCCCGGAGAAAGTGCTGAAGTGAGCATGAGTAATATGTCGTTTCCTACCCGTACAGAAATTGAGGTACCTGTGTTTGTGTATCGCTCGTTACATGCCGGTCCGCGTGTGCTTTTTCAGGCAGGAATGCATGGCGAAGAGGTAAACGGAGTTGAAGTGGTGCGCTCGCTTATGAAAAGAGAGGATATTCAAAACCCACGTTGCGGTAGCATCATTTTAATTCCTATTGTGAATGTAGTGTCCTTTTTAATGAATGCTCGCGACCTTCCTGATGGTCGTGATTTAAATAGGTGCTTTCCCGGATCAAAAAATGGATCAATGGGCAGCCGATTGGCTTACGACCTCATGAAAAATGTAATTTCACAAATTGATTTCGGGGTGGATTTTCATACAGGAGGAGCTAAAATAAATAATTACCCTCAAATCAGATGTGTCTTTGAAGATGAGCGCAACATTGAGTTGTCAAACGCTTTCAGCGCGCCATTTGTGCTTAATGCGCCTTACCGCGAGAAATCGTTGCGCAGAGAAGCTGCCAAAAAGGGCAAACATATTTTAGTTTTTGAAGGAGGTGAGTCGCAGCGTTTTAATTCATACAGCATCAATGAAGGCCTCAACGGATGTTTGCGAATGCTCAATAAATTAGGCATGATTGATACTCCGGTTGAAAAATGCGAGTCAATTATTTTGCGCGATACCACATGGATTAGAGCCAAAACATCGGGCATGTTTCGTACCAGTAAAAAATTTGGGGCCTTTGTTGAAAAAGACAGTATGATTGGAAAAATTGTAAGTCCGTTTGGTGAAAAAGAAACGTTTTTATTTACCCCAAGCGATGGCTTTCTTATTGGAATAAACAACCAGCCAATTGTGAACGAAGGCGATGCGTTAATGAACATTGGGGTTGAATAGCATGAATTTGTTTGAACAACACCTCAAGCTTTCTGATTTAGCATCACTCATCGATCAAACTATATATGCAAGGTTTGGTCAAAATACTTTTTGGGTAAAAGCCGAAACAAGCGATATCAAAAATTATTACGACAGACAGTATTGCTTTCTATCTCTCGTTGAAAAAGAGGGGACTCAAATTATTGCCAAAATGGATGCTGTCATTTGGCGAAGTCACTATCATATTATTAAGGCATTTTCTGTGGCAACAGGTGTTGGGTTTGATAAAAATATCAGCTTGCTCATGCGCGTACAAGTTCATTTCAACGCACAATACGGATTACGTTTGCACATCCTTGAGCTCGACTCAGGTTTTACCCTAGGTGCCATTGAGTTGCAAAGACAAGCCACACTCAATAAACTACTTACAGAGCACAAGGATGTGGTAACCCTCCTTGATGGAGAATATATCACGCAAAACAAGCAACTTAAACTTGCTCCCGTAATTCAAAAAATTGCGCTGATTACCGCCCCGGGTTCCGATGGTGAGCGCGACTTTAAGCATGAGCTTTCGCACAATGCCTTTGGTTATCAATTTGAAGTAGACAGTTATCTCACCCAAATACAAGGGAAAGATGCTTATCTGTCAATATTAGCTCAACTCGATTTGATTATGGATATGAACAAAGCATATGATGTGGTAGCTATTGTAAGAGGCGGTGGATCTACTATTGATTTTAGTGCGTTCGACACCTATGAATTGGGTTTGCGTATTGCCTCTTTTCCCATTCCGATAATTGCCGGAATTGGCCACGAACGCAACATCAGCATTGCAGATTTAATGTGTTATAACTCCTTAAAAACTCCCACCAAAGCAGCAGCGTTTGCGGTAGAGCACAACAATAATTTTGAGTTGCAAATAGAAAAGCTAAAAACAAGATTGACCACTGTTGCCGAAGGAGTTATTCGTACCTCTAAAAACAATTTAGAAAAAATGGCCCTCTCGCTCAAAAATGCTGCAGTTATTTTTTTTAAGGACAAGCATCATGCCCTTGATCAAAAGGGGATTGCCATCAAACTACTCGACCCCTCCAACGTATTATCTCGCGGATATGCCATTTTACAAAACAAAGATGGCATCATTATGCAAGCACAAAAATTGAAACAAGGCGATAAAATTAAAGCCATTACCAAAGATGCTGAATTGCATTTGACTACTGATGAGGTGCTGCCTTTGCCACCCAATCAATAACAGCTATATCGTGGCAAGTACGAGAATTTGCGAGCAATCCTAAATTCCAAGCGGCTTTCCGATTCTATCAGTAGAAGTTACAATTACAACGCACTAGTGTTTTTATAAGGGAATCTGATGAGCAGTTGTTCAACCTAGGCAATGTTTAATCAGTTGCTACCGATTGGAAAAAACTTTGGTACAAATGTGGTATAGCAAACTTGTACCCTTACTTATTTCACATCGTTATTACTGCCTGTCATTCAATTCATCTCTGATGCGCGATGCTTTTTCGTAATCCTCTTCATCTAGCGCACTTTGTAGAAGTTGTCGCAGTTCCTCCGTATTTATTTGGCTAAAATCATTCGAGGCAACTCCCTCCTCCTTTTGCTCATCGGCATCACCTCCCAAACTTTCTTCCAATCTGTTGTTCTCCTCATCTAAAACAACCCCGTAGGTTGATAGAATTGACTCATACGTGTATATAGGACAGTTGAATCGCAATGCAATGGCAATTGCATCAGAGGTGCGTGCATCTATTTCGATGGTTTGCTGCACATTGTTGGCCACCAACTTAGCGTAAAATATACCTTCAACTATTTTATAAATAATTACTTCGGTGATTAAAATATTGAAACTCTCGGCAAATATTTTTAGTAAATCATGGGTGAGCGGCCTGCTAGGCGTCATCTTTTCAATCTCAATGGCAATAGCTTGCGCCTCAAAACCACCAATGATAATTGGAAGTCTTCTTTTACCATTGGCCTCGCCCAAAACAAGCGCATAAGCACCACTCTGAGTCTGGCTATATGATAAAGCGATGATTTCTAATTTAATTTTTTTCACAAATCCGAAGTTGCCTCAATTAAAAAACCTAACCGTTGTTGTACCTTTAAGTCTATAAAATTAATCAATTTTTTTTGATTTAATTTTGAGAGGCCTTAAATTTTTTAACGGCTTCAATCAATTTTGGAACTACTTCAAAAGCATCGCCAACTATTCCATAATCAGCCGCCTTGAAAAAAGGAGCTTCCGGATCCTTGTTGATCACCACAATAGTTTTACTACCGTTTACCCCAGCTAAATGTTGTATGGCACCTGAAATACCAACAGCAATATATAAATTCGGACGAATAGCAATACCCGTTTGACCTACGTGCTCATGATGTGGCCTCCAACCTATATCAGACACCGGGCGTGAGCATGCTGTAGCTGCGCCCAATTGTTTTGCCAGGTCTTCAATCATTCCCCAATTTTCAGGACCTTTCATGCCCCTACCTGCCGAAACAACCAATTCTGCTTCAGGCAGTGATAACTCGTTTGACTCGCGCTTAACTTCTTTAACTTTTATTCTTGATGACAATAAGTCGGCAGGAACATCAAATGCTGTGGCAGCAACAGCAGTGCCATCAGTTTTTACCTGAAACGAGTTGGGCAATAAACTGATTACTTTTTTAGCACTGTTTACTTGGTAAGTAGCGATCGCCTTTCCTGAAAAAACATTTTTGTTTACTGTAAAAGCAGCATCTGTGGCGGGATAATCAACAGCACCCGGCACAAAACCTGCTTTCATGCGAGCAGCCAATCTTGGGGCTACCGCTTTTGCAGTTAAATCATTAGAGAAAATCACAATAGAAGCAGCCTCTGCCTCTACTGCATGATTGATTACACGCGTTAATACTTGCGAGTCGCTGGCATTAATTCCACTGTTGCTGATATGCAAAACTTTGCTTGCTCCTGCCTTACCCAAATCATCTAGTGAGGCATCACCCGCATTAATGATGAGCGCTGTGGCGGTTGTGCCTGTTTTGGAGGCAATTTGAGCCGCATAATTCACTGCTTCTAATGAAGCTTTTTTAATTTTTCCTTTTGAAACTTCGGTATATACTAGTACTGACATGATTTCTTAATGTTATAGGTTAAAAATTAAATTACTTTGGCTTCGTTGTGCAACATGTCTATTAAACTGCCTGCGTTTTCTGCATCTATCATTTTACAGGTGGTGCGGCCTTGTGCCAAGGTATATGACTTAACTTCGGTAAGCTTATCGGCTGTAATAGCAGGTATTACATTTAAGGCCTTTGTACGAGCCGCCATAATGCCTCTCATGTTTGGAATACGAGCCTCTGCCATACCTTTGGCAGCACTAATCACCAAAGGGAAATTACATTCAATAACCTCGGTGCCGCCATCTATATCGCACTCTACTGTTGCAGTTGTGCCTGCCACATCTAATTTTGTTGCCATCGAAACATAAGGCATATCAAGCAATTCGGCCAACATACCACCCAATGAAGAACCATTGTAGTTAATGGTTTCTTTTCCGGCCAAAATGATATCGAAACCCCCTTGCTTAGCATAAGCTGCAATTTGTTCGGCCACAAAGAAAGTGTCGGTTGGTTCAGCATCTATGCGAACGCCATCATCTGCACCTATGGCAAATGCTTTTCTAATGATTGCCTCCATATCGGCACCACCAACACTTACAGTTGTTACGGTACCGCCCAGTGTTTCTTTCAATTCAAGCGCACGAACAAGTGCATACCACTCATCGTAAGGATTTACAATATACTGCACATTGTTTTCGTCAAAGGCAGTGTTATTATCTTTAAACGCAATTTTGGCGGTTGTGTCAGGAGCTTTGCTAATGCAAACAAGTATTTTCATTGACTATATGTTTTAATTAAAAAGTGTGCAAATTTAATGAAATCAACAGATAATTAAAATTGCAATTCGATACTGTACAAAAAAGTGTGTAAGTCTCAAAAAAACGATTTGGCCATAATTTGGCGTACAAGCCAAACAACAACTTATAGTTCTGTACTAAGCCTGTGCGGCAGGCCCTCCAAAATTCATTGGGATGCTCGGGCCATCGGTATCTTTGATTACGCCAAATTGCGATTCAAATTTTGACACATTATCCTTAAGCGCCATCAATAATCTTTTGGCATGTTGTGGTGTAAGCAGCACTCTTGACTTTACTTTTGCCTTGGGCATTTGGGGCATTATCCTCACAAAGTCGATAATGAACTCCGAATTGCTGTGGGTAATGATTGCCAAATTACTGTAGGTTCCCTCTGCTATTTCTTCAGAAAGTTCAATATTTATTTCGTTTGGGTTGTTTTCGTTGCTCATAATTTATTGTTTTGATTGATTTTTTAATAGTGCAAATGTAGGCATAAAAAAAGGCGCAGCGTTTAATTTGCTGCACCTTTTTTATCTTATACGATATCCTACTAATCTTCCACCTCTTGACCAACACGCTCGCGCTTACTTGCCAATAAGCTGTCGTACTCTTCTTGAGAACCTACAACTATCTTTTCGTATTCGCGCAATCCTGTTCCGGCAGGGATCAAATGTCCTACAATAACGTTTTCTTTCAATCCGCTTAATGTATCGCGTTTTCCTGCAACAGCAGCTTCGTTGAGCACCTTGGTTGTTTCCTGGAAGGAAGCGGCACTGATAAAGCTTTGTGTTTGCAAAGAAGCACGTGTTATACCTTGCAATATTTGCGTTGATGTAGCAGGAACAGCTTCACGGGCCTCAACTTGTTTTTTATCCTTACGCTTAAGCATACTGTTCTCGTCTCTTAATTTGCGCGCACTGATAATCATACCTGGTTTAAGCACCTCAGAATCTCCTCCGTCAACAACTACTTTCTTGCCAAAAAGCAAATCATTCTCTTCCATAAAATCGGCTTTATTAGCCAATTGTTTTTCAAGGAATCTTGTATCTCCCGGATCTTCAATTTCAACCTTACGCATCATTTGACGAACAATTACCTCAAAATGCTTATCGTTGATTTTTACACCTTGCAAACGGTAAACTTCTTGAATTTCATTCACAAGATATTCTTGTACCGCTGTAGGGCCTTTGATTGATAATATATCATCAGGAGTTATAGCACCATCACTTAGTGGCATACCTGCTTTAATGAAATCATTTTCTTGCACAAGAATATGCTTTGAAAGTGGCACCAAGTAGCGCTTCACTTCGCCTGTTCTTGACTCAACAACAACTTCGCGGTTACCACGTTTGATTTTACCAAAGCTAACTATTCCATCAATTTCTGTTACCACAGCCGGATTACTTGGGTTACGAGCCTCAAATAATTCGGTAACACGTGGTAAACCACCTGTAATATCGCCCAGTTTACCTGATGCACGTGGAATCTTAACAAGAATTTGTCCAGCTTCAATCTTATCGCCATCACCCACAATGATGTGAGCACCAACAGGGATGTTGTAGTTTTTGATAACCTCTTTTTTACTATTTACGATTTGGATAGCCGGATTTTTAGTTTTATCACGCGTTTCAATTACCACCTTTTCGGCAAATCCTGTTTGCTCATCGCTTTCTTCGCGATAAGTAACGCCTTCATCGAGCCCATCAAAAGCAATTTTACCTGCCATTTCTGAAACAATTACCGCGTTGTATGGATCCCAATCACAAATCATGTCACCAGCCTTAATTTTCGCTCCTTCTTTAACATAAAGCGTTGCTCCGTAAGGAATGTTATTGGTATTCAATACAATCTTCGTATTGGGGTCAATAACACGAACCTCGCCCGAACGACCAATTACCACTACTGATACTGAACCATCAGCGGCAACCCTGTCAATCGTGCGCATTTCTTCAAACTCAACAACACCCTCGTATTTGGCTTTTAACACCGACTCTGCAGATACGTTGCCGGCTGTACCACCCACGTGGAAAGTACGAAGTGTAAGCTGTGTACCTGGTTCACCGATAGACTGTGCTGCCA
>JALRAS010000090.1:0-11418 GCA_023262495.1 Bacteroidia bacterium
TTATTCAAGCTTAGTTTGCCGGTTAGCAACTTCACACTTGTAGGCATGGCAGGAATCCTCAGCGGTATATATCATGCACCATTAACTGCATTATTTTTAATTGCAGAAATTACAGGCGGATATAATTTACTGATTCCATTAATGATTGTTTCCTCTATCAGTTTTGCCATCAGCAGATACTTCGAAAAATATGGCATGGACACTAAAAAGTTGGCAAGCTCGGGCCTCATACTTACCAATGATAAGGATAAAAATATTTTAAACAGTATAACCACCTCACGATTGGTAGAAACAGATTTTATCAAGTTGTTTCCCACACAAACATTAGGTAGCTTTGTGAAAGTAATTTCGGGCTCACGAAGAAATATTTTTCCGGTAGTGAATGATCAAAATAAGTTGCTGGGAATTATTGTGCTCGACAATGTGCGAGAAATTATTTTTAAGCATGAATTATACGAGAAAGTTTTGGTGAAAGAATTAATGAGTATGCCACCTGAAGTGATTGCTCCATATGAATCGATGGATGGTGTCATGAAAAAATTTGATGAAACAGGGGCATGGAATTTGCCTGTTATTGATCAAGGAACCTACATTGGATTTATTTCAAAATCGAGTATTTTTTCGAATTACAGAAACAAACTTATTGATTACAGTATTGAATAAAAATGGCTACAAAAAACACCTTAACCTACGAATCTGCCTATAAAGAATTAAGTAGTATTGTAAAAGATATTGAGCAGGAAAATGTTCCGCTCGATGAGCTTACCAAAAAGATTGAACGTGCTAACACCTTAATTGCCTATTGCAAGGAAAGATTAAGACAAACCGAAGAAGAATATCAAAAAGTAGTGACACAACTAAAGCAATAATTGCTTTGATTTAGGCAAAGATTTTACAATCAATTCATACGACTCATCAATAAATTGAAGGAGTAGCTTTTCACTCAAATGTTCATCAATTACTACGGTATTCCAATGTGTTTTATTCATGTGATAACCCGGTAACACATGATGCGGAAATTCTTCGCGCAACATCACGGCTCTTTCCGGATCGCATTTTACATTCATGCTCAAAGGTTTTTTTTCGAGCGCAAGCAATAAAAACATTTTATCCGATACCTTAAAAACAAGCGTATCGTTGTCAAACGGAAAACTTTCGGTAACTCCTTTTTTGCTTAAGCAATACTCCCGTATATCATCGGCATGCATGCAATAGGTGCTAATTTTTAATTACCTTTTGTGTGGTAATACCATCAACACCGATCATTTGTACAAAATAGATTCCTGCAGGCCAATCAGTTGTTTGCAGGGTAATTTGCGAACGACCTTCATTCGATAAAGAAGCAACCTCCTCTCCTATGGCATTGCAAATGCTAATACGATTTACTTGATTATTCAAATTTACGTGCAGTTGATGATTAAAAGGCACAGGATATGCTTGGCTACTGATATTTACTTGATTGCCGCGCAATGTTGTAACAGCACCAGTAGGTGTGCTGATCACCATTTTAATCATAATATCTTCTATTTCACGGTAGCGATTAACTGCCCAACCAGTGCCCAATACTTCAAAGGTTCTGTTGCTAAGTGGCAATGTTTGGTCTTGACCAATAGTAATGCCATCACCATTCATGATCCAAGATACATAAACTCCGCTATCGCTAACTGTAAGCGGGCTGCTGAGCACCACTTGATTCCAATTGTTTGGCACAATAGCACTTGAAGGCACACCGATATTTACCAACTCTGTACCTGGAGTGTTATTGATTCCGTTGTTAGCATTAACCCTGGCCGTGAATCCTACTGCCTGCGGATCGGAAATAATAAAATATTCTAATCTTTGAATCACAAACGGGGTGAAAGGAGGCTCAAAATATACACCTACACCACCATTTCCACCTTGCCAACTCAGCCCTACACCTTCACTGGTATTATCACAATATTGTAATGATATGGTTGCCGTTGTGGTATCAAGCACCACAAGTTCCATTGTTTTTGAGTTGTTACTCGGTGTTGCATCGTTGGCCAACAAAATATCGCTGGTAAAACTATATGTACCCGGAGTTACCGGATTAAATTGAGCTGTTTGTGTAACAATCATTTCATTTCCCGGAGCTGGAACCATAGCTGCTGCAGTGCCTGATGCCATGCTTGTACCAACTGAATTTGACACATTGGCTTGAACATTAAATGTTGTCAAAGGTTGATTGCCAACATTTTTAATTTTTGAGGTTAAATCAAATGGCGCACTGTTACTAATTAAAAATTTAGCACCCGTATCTTCATTGTCATTCCAAACCACAGCTGCATCGCTCACCTGATAAGTAGAGTTGGCAGGGTAGTAATACTTTACTGCATAATTAACAGGTGGATACTGCCCATAAGAATGCTGCAAACCAATATTTCCTGAATTATTTTCAATACCAATACTCATAAAATTTGCCGTGCCGGCCGATGTACCGTTTTGTATTTTGTACTGAAAGGTGATGGAGCTATCTACGTTACTTAAAATTATTTGAAATGAATTGGATCCCGACACAAATCCATTGGCTGCAGAAGGATTCCAAAATGGCACATTCTCAAATGAGATAATAAGCGAGTCGCTTGTCGCATTTTTCCAAAAGAAGCATGCAGCCTGATTAGTAGCACCATCAAAGTTAAGATCGGTAGCCATAGCTGCAATAAAATTATTTGGCAATGCGCTAGTAGGAATAATAGGAAAAGGAGAAGAAATTTGTGCATTATTAAAGGCAATATAACCATTAGAGCCCACCCAAAACTGCGATACTTGATACCAGTAAAACTGAAAGTTAAACCCAACAGGATAAGGTCCTGCGTTGTTGTCATCGCTCAACCCAAATACTTGAGAAACCTCAGGGTAAGAAGCAATATCAATCCAGTTATAAACAGGGCCACCGGGCTCATTGCTGTCTTTCCAGGTGTAACCAAATAAATCGGGACCACCCGATGCAGCAAACATTTGAACTGGTAAAATAAGAGTGAATAAAAAAGAGTAGATTATTTTTTTCATGGCGATAGATTTTAGGTGCTAATGTAATAAAAAAATAATTGAGCCAAATTCATGTCGTACGTGATTATAAATTTCATTGTGTAAAGGCAGCGCTTTTTTATGAAGCAACTACTTCATTATTATACAAGATGTAAATTACATCAAAAAGCCCTAAAAAACAAAGAGTCAATACCTAAATTGATTGATAGCGTTGAAGGTTGGTAAACGCATCACTTTATTTCACATTTCCAATAATTTTTCGGGCGCGACCGCCTTCCCAATCGCATAGATTAAAGTTTCAAAAAAGATGCGTATTCTTCTGATTAGTAAGGCGGTCGGGCTTTTGCCACTCGCTTTTTTGACAAGGCACTTCCCTCCTATCAAAAAGAGCTCAAACAAATGGCGCAATCCCTCGCGCAAAATTTTTTCCTCAATGAATACATCAATAAACTTGGAGACAAATAATAAGGATTATACAAAATAAATAGTCCAATTGTATTGCACCATATTTTGTTATATCGGCATTAGCCATTTGTAACAAATGGTATCACAAGTGTGTTAAATTTTGTGTTAACACTGTAATTTGTTAATACAGCATTAAAGTATCATTTATATTTGTGTCGTATTTCGAACCTTAAATGGTACCAACCGAGTGAAGTCACCACGGTGGTAAAGCAATGCGGGCCTCAAGCCAAAATTAACGTAGCTTCAATTTACCGTTCGCAATACAAAAAAACTAATGTCTTACTTTATTTTTTTGTATGAAAAAGTTTCTGAAAATTACGTTTGATGTCAAGTCAATCATCAACCAAAAGCAAACAGAATTATACCACAAGCCGAGCTACATTAAGGCAGTACCATTTATACCCCAACATCAGTTTCCGTAATTTTTACAAATGAACCAATGTGCAGGATATAAGCGGATTTATTTATGGCATTTCACATGCATGACCATGATCAATAAATACGCAGGCAGATCACATAGGCAACTTAGTCAAATTGCGCTGAATGTTCAAATTTCCTATGCCTATGCAGTGCCAATTTTCTCTCTTTTTTTAAACTATAATTTAATTTACTCTTTAACCTAATCATTTAAAATTATGAAACCACAATATTCAGTTCATCCACAAGGATTTCCTCTTTCGCAACAGTATATTGCACAAGGATATGGCAAGTTTCCATATGTAATTCTTCGCGTCATTCATGGAACTTATATGCAATTTCCAATTGTCTTCACCAAGGAAAAAAATCATGATCTAAAAGGTATTTCAATTTACTCAGAACATGATCATCCGGAGACTCAAATTAACGATTTACTTTATGCAATTAGCGAATTCAAGCAAAATATTGAGCATAGGCATAAGCGTGAATACAACTTATGCTTGGTGTTAGCCAAAGATCAGGCATACTATTACAGCGGGCAAGAAATTTCATTTAAAAACAGTATCCCTTCGGGTGGCTTATTAATTAACAGTCAACAACACTGGATTGCTCTGAGTCATCCTCATCATATCTAAGCTAATAATTAAGCATTGGTCAAATGTTTAACCCAAATTCCGCACTAGAAAATGCTGAGCCGCTAAAACAACCTTAATTCAAGATATGCCCACCATCATATACTTCAAGGCATCAAGAGCACGTGGGCCTATCAACCATATCAGGCAAATAATACCAAAGTGATTTATAAATCACACCAAGTTTGATACCGATAAAACTTTTAATTATGTCCATTTTCTGCATTGCCTTATTATGCACACTTTAAGTAGTATGGGAATTAAACTTGGTGTATTTATTTTTAGTTAAGCAAAAAAAATGTAATTATTGTAGCTGCCTTTTCAATAATAATTAAAACTTTAAGCCCTTAAAAAACAATACCAATAACTGGTCAATCAGTAATAAAGGTATATCCCTTACCCTTTAAGGTATGAATTTCAATGCCATCGACAGCAGAAAAATACTCGCGTAATTTTCGCACATACACATCTAAAGTTCTTGAGTTGTAATACGAATCATCTCCCCACACAGAAATCAATAGTGCTTTCCTGTCAATTATTTTATTTGGGGTTGAGGTTAAAGCGCTAAGTATTTGTCCTTCTCTGTATGACAATTTAATAACTCTTTTTTGAATGTGTAATTCATATTTTTCGGGATAAAAAATAATGTCTCTGATTTTTACTTCTTGTAGCCGATGCGTTTTATCCAAGCTGCTTGATGCAGCTATTTTCAACTGGTTTTTGATACGTGCTACAAGTTCATCAATGCTGAAAGGTTTTTTTATATAGTCATTTCCTCCCGACTCAAATCCTTTCAAAACATCATCAGTTTGACTCTTGGCACTTAAAAAAATGATGGGTAAGTGTGAGTATCTATTTCTAATTGCAAGAGCTAATTCTAAACCATCAACACCGGGAAGCATGATATCTAACACACACACATCAGGTATAAAGCACTTGAAGCTTTTAATAACCTCAGCTCCATCTGTTATCAATAATACTTCAAAACCTTGCCTCACCAAGAGATCAGTCACAATTTTACCCAAGTGGGGCTCGTCCTCAACATAAAGAATTTTTTGTTTCATATCCTTCAATTTTTTGGAAAGTGAAGTGTAAAAGTGCATCCACCACCCTGATCATTATTTTTCACTGATATTTTACCGCCATGTTGTTTCATAACTAATGCCGCATAGCTCAATCCCAGGCCATAACCCTTAATTGAATGTCGATTGCCTTTGGGCACTCTGAAAAAATTATCAAAAACTTTATTTAAATACTCAGCAGCTATTCCTGGTCCGTTATCGGCAAATAAAATGATAATTTCTTTTTCATTTTGCATAAGAGTAATACATACTACTGATGATTTATAGGCATACTTAAAGCTATTGTCCAATAAATTTCTCACTACACCTTCCACATGTAACACATCTACAGCGGCTTCATACACATCATCAGGTGCAATTAATTCAACATGTGCATTTTTATGCTTAAACCAAACTTGAAGCGATTCCAACAATTCTGCAATCACCAGCTTTAAATCTGTTGTTTCCTTGTTTATGAGGTGATTGTGATTTTGTAAGAGTGCAGTATTCATTACTTTTTCAATGAGTAATTCTAACCTACAAACCTCCATCCATGACATTTGTAAATATTCCTGCGTTTGGTTTGCATCAATATTAGATCTGTAATTTTGAAGTGCTTCAATGGCTAATTTAACGGTGCTTACCGGTGTTTTCAATTCATGTGAAATATTACTGATTAAATCACTTTTTAAAACATTCAATTGCATTTGATTTCTGATTCCTTTATATGCTAACCAAAATGTAATACATGATAAAACAATTAGTAGTATTCCAAAAAAAAGCTGCGATGCTATTTTTTTAATCAAGTAAAACATGAGCCCCTCTGGCATCACTGCTATTGGGTGTGATAATACCTCACTTTGCATTATCATCAAAGATGTTTCTTTTGCCTGTTGTTTATTACTATTGTTCCACTTTACAGCCACCTCCAACCCTATTTTTGAGATATTTTTTTTCAGCATATCATTGAATAAAGTGGTATCATTCGGCTTCATAAAATATTCTGTAAAACAATTGTTTGAGTCGGCTATTTGGCATACTTCTCGTATAATTAATTCAGTGCCCTGCATCACAAGCTTCTTTTTCAAACGCGATGATTCTGAGCTATCGGTATATATTCCTTTGGAAATGGATTTTTCATTTTCTATGTAACCATTTGCGTCCTGTTCTTTATCAGTGATTTTTTCGCCATCACATCCACTAGAGTTCAATTTTGCTATCCTGCCATTTGCACTGTCTTCAGCACTATGTTGGTCGGCCGATAGCTTAACCTGTTTGATATTTTGTTTGATACGTTCATTTTCTTTAATGATGGGATTAATTAATGTTGTCAGCAAAACGGAGTCAATAAATTGTTTCTCCGACTTTGAAAACTCATCAGCAATTTGCTTGCTAACTGTATCATGTGCATTGTTGTATTGAATTATAAGCCATTGCCAAACCAACATAATAATCATCAACTCACTCAGCAACATCAGCCAGGCCAGCCACTTAGTATGTGCTCTGTTTTTCATAAAATCAAAAATAGTATATTGCTCATTTCAAAATCATTTGATTAACCTTAATTAACCTTAATTACATTTGCATTAACCTTCTTCATCTTCGGCCACGCCTACATTTGGGCCAATTAAATTTTCAATCAAATCAATTGAAACATCAATTCATACAAGACAAATTTATTGTCATCGAAACAATATTTTACCAACCATTAAATCAATTGCTATGAACACACAAACAAACAATCAATCAAAAGCACTTCAAACAATTAGTAGCATTTTAAATCAGATTATTTCCTCTAAAAATTGGTCATCGGATTTAGGAATTTTATTGCTTAGAATATGCTGTGCCTTTATGGCACTTCATGGTTGGTCAAAATTAACCGACTTTTATGACGGCATTGCCGAGTGGCCCGATCCTTTTTACGTTGGTCCTGTTGCGTCAAAAGGACTTACCGTTATTGCAGAACTGATTTGTACCATCCTGCTAGTACTTGGTTTATTTACGCGTCCTGCTTTAATTCCACTCATTATATGTATGCTTGTGATTGTTTTTGTGGTGCATGCAGAGGATACCATCCCGGATAGAGAGCATCCAATCATGTATTTAATGATGTATCTCTCATTATTTGTTACAGGTCCGGGTAAGTATTCTATTGACAAATTAATAATCAAAAAATAAGCAACACAACTATCATCTATTCAATTATTGTAACTTTTGAGAGCTACTTGCGTCTGGTATAATATTGCACCATGAAAATAAGTTTGATTTTATTTCTTTTTTTTTCCTTTTGCTTTGATTTTGCCCTATCAAGTGAGGTAAATGATATTTTGAAAGACGATAAAAATGTCGTTAGAGAAAAATTACCTAATTATTTTTTTGATTGTGAAACATGCGACCAAACGTATTACCGACAGGAGATTAACTATGTGAATTTTGTTCGCGACAGATCCTTGGCAGACATTTACTCCTTGCTTACGATGAATACAATTGGCAGCGGAGGGCGCGAATTCAAGCTGTTTTTTATTGGTCAAAACAATTTCAAAGGAAATGATGATACCTTAACATTTCAAACTGAAGCGAATGCTTCAGAAGCTGAGATCAGAGAGGCACTCTTGGAGATGGTGAAAAAAGGACTGCTGAAGTATTTGGTCCATACTGACCTTATCAAACTCATCAAATACGAGGTGCCGAACCTAAACGATAATCTTCAATCGGAAAAAGTAAAAGACAAATGGAATTTTTGGACCATCGGCCTTGACTCTCGATTAAACGGTGATGCTAATTCATATCAAAGTAGTATCAATATGCGCTATGGTCTTACCATTAATCGAACAACTGAAAAAATAAAAACGGAAAGCGGATGGGGATATGGTCTCAACGAACAAAAATTTAAGATTAATGACACTACAACAGTTAAAGGTTATCAAAGCAATTCGGGGGGTTACCATTACTTGGTTTTTTCGTTAGGAAAACACTTTGCTTTAGGGCATTTTGCAACCTATTTTAGAACTACTCCACAAAATTTAAAACACAGCTATAGTTATTATCCCGCAATTGAATACAATTTATTTAACTATAAAGAAGCTTCTCGTAGGCAGCTAAGATTCATATATAGAGCAGGTATGCGATATCAACAATATTATGAGCCAACTATTTATAATCAATCAAGCGAGTGGCTATACCCACACTCATTTGTTGTACAATGGATTCAGATAGAGAAGTGGGGAAACATCAACCTTGCGGCTGGTACATGGCACTATCTCAATCATACTGATAAGTATAGCGCTTCACTTTATCCGTCAATTAATTTCAATCCAATGAGTGGACTCCGAATAGGGCTTTGGAGCGATATCAGTATTGTCAATGATCAGTTCTTTTTAAAAAAGGGAGATGCCGGAGTGAATGAAATACTCCTTAATCAAGTTGAGTTACAAACAGATTATGCCATTAGTTTCGGAGTAAGTATTAATTATACGTTTGGGTCAAAATATAACAATATCATCAACGTAAGATTTGATATCAACGATAACTTTTGGTAGTTTTTTGGCTATTGTATTGCTGGCAGCTTTGTGTTAAAGGAGGATTTGCATTATAAATGGCAAACCAATTTTTAATGTCTTTTACTATGAAGTTTCTACCAATTCAGTATATTAAATTAGGACCTTTGCATAATTCACAACTATATAATTCGTTTTGAAAAAGGTAACCCAAAATTCGAATTAGCATATGCGCAAAAGCTCCAAAAACAACCACAAATAAAAACCTCACTCGTGCTTGTATGTTACGAGCTGCGAGTGAGGTTTTATAAACTCCGATGACTATTACTACTGTTTAATCAGTTTTTGGCGCTTGATACCTGCGCTCCCTTTCATCTCTACCATATACATCCCTATTGGCAACTGTTCAATAGAAAGTGTTTTTATACCAAGGCAGTTTTGATCTAATACTGCCTGCCCGTTAGCATTGTATATAGTCAGTTGGGAAATACCATTGTGAACATCATGATTAAAGTGCAACAAATTGGAAGCGGGATTTGGATAAAATAATGAGTTCATGTGATCGAATTTAGCAGATTTTAAACCAACGGTAGGTTGAATCTCTAAATTATCGATGCAAAAAAATGCAGGGGTGTTCATTCCAAACATGCCGTTATCTGATGAACTTAGTTTAAATACCACACTGTCGAATACCCCTATATTGCTGCAGTCTACCCATTGCCAAGTATCAACAATATAATCAAGATTATCATCGCTAAAACGGTAATCGGCTAAATAAAACTCAACACTGTCGTTGTTTAAAATACCATTGAGGTATCCCCTGATCGTTAGCTTAAAAAAATCGGGGTAACTACCTTGCGGCAAACCGCTATTGGTACCAGTGGTATCGCCAAACTTGCGCGCAAAGGCATCGCCATCGCGCATGCTGTAGTAAGCATATGTTCCGTTAGTTACGTAAAACCCATTAAACACCACATCTATAAGTTGGTTATTTTGATAGGCCATTGCGTTTTGTTGAGCAACAGCATAATTTTGAGATCCATTAAAACCTGTTCCGGTGCGTGCAGCATATAAATTAGTAAACCCGGTTGTAACGGAATCACTGATAGAGGAGCAGGCGAATCCACTTGCCCAATATCCACCAAATGAGGAGTCGTAACTATTTGTAAAATACATACCTCCACTGCTGAAGCCACCAGAAAAATCGCTCCCATTCCAAACGCCACCCGGTGGAGGTGCAGGTAAATTAATATTTTCAAAATCTGAAGTTTGCGCGTGCACCTGCAGTGCAATAAAGAAGGCAAGTAGAAAAAGATGTTGTAATTTTTGTTTCATGTTGTTTGTGTTTGATTAGTATTTGAATTATTAAAGAACATTGCTACTCACGAACAACTCACAAAGGGAATATGCTAAAAACTTGGGGGTGCAAAGCACTTGCACCTTCTCAAATTGATAACCTGCTTTCTTCCCGAAGCTGTTGATCTATGTTTACAATGGCAGGTCTTCTGACTTACTTTTTGGGCATCTTCCCGTACAGCTATTTCTGCACAGTGATTTTCGGGGCCCAATAATCAACTTAAAATGTTGATTAAAGCTTACAGCAGCGGGAACTGTTACTGATTTGCACAGTATTCCCTTTTAATTTTTTGCTTATTTTAAAACAAAAAAACCATTGCGCGACAAATATAGAAAAACTTTTATGATACCACTACACCCACTTTTAAAACGATGAAATGGCATTTTAAACAAATAAAATTTTGTTAGTTAGATAAAAAGAATATTTTTGCGCTATTATAATTAAATCAAATTTTAAAATGAAAACAGGAAAAGTAAAATTCTTTAATGCCACAAAAGGTTTTGGTTTTATTAAAGACGATGCCACAAATGAAGAAGTATTTGTGCATGTAACAGGATTGGTTGATCAAATTAAACAAGACGATTCTGTTACTTTTGACATTACTGAAGGTAAGCGTGGCTTAAACGCAGTAAATGTAAAGAAGGCATAGTTATATAAATACTACCGGTTTCCAAGCCCTGCTCGCCTGAGTAGGGCTTTTTTAATGCTCAATTTTCTGATGAGATGATCAATCATACCGATGTAAGCTTTTAAATTTTGGCGTTAAAATCAATTTTTCAACTGTAATTTCAAACGCAACGGGTAGGATTTTCATTCAGATGAAATTTCCCAACTACAATAAGAACATGTCTATTCTATTATTTTTAGACTAATCTAAATTTATTTTTATATTTGCATAAATAATTATTATGTCATCTCAAACACAAGAAAATTATTTAAAGTGCATCTATCAAATATGCGAGATGAATACCGATGGAGCT
>JALRAS010000090.1:11428-11757 GCA_023262495.1 Bacteroidia bacterium
AAAAGTTAGATACAAAAGCCGCTACAGTAAGCGATATGCTTAAAAAACTGGCTTTAAAAAAGTTAATTAATTATCAAAAATACCAGCGCGTTACACTTACCGCTAAGGGAAAAAAAGCAGCCCTAAGTATTCTCAGAAATCATCGGCTGTGGGAAGTATTTCTTGTTGACAAATTATCTTTTCGCTGGGACGAGGTGCATGAACTTGCCGAACAACTCGAGCATATTAAATCAGAAGCATTGATTGAAAGACTTGACCGGTTTCTTGGACAACCCAAATTTGACCCTCATGGAGATCCTATTCCCAACAAGGATGGTAAAATTGCTCAA
>JALRAS010000091.1:0-274 GCA_023262495.1 Bacteroidia bacterium
ACATTCAAGTTTTATACCGACAAATTTTGTATTCTGCAATCATTTAATATTTTTGTCAAAAAACTTAACCAACCATGAAAAAATTATTTTTATTAGTATCAGTACTTTCAACAACGCTTGTAAGTGCTCAAGGCAACGGAACCTTAGATTTAACATTCAACACAACCGGGTATAATCTGGTTAATATTAATGGAAATGATAATGCCCAAGCTCTGGTAATTAATTCAGACTCAAGTATACTAATTGGGGGTAGCATCGGGCTAAGTGGCAATTT
>JALRAS010000091.1:284-11705 GCA_023262495.1 Bacteroidia bacterium
AAGATTCTCCCCAACGGCACTCTAGATTCAAACTTTGGCACAAGCGGAAGTTTTACTTTTGACTTCGGGGGTTTTTCTGATTTTTGTTATGATATGGCGCTCCAAAGTGATGGTAAAATTATTTTAGCAGGAGCGGCAGGCGTAACTGCAGCAAACCCTGATTTCTTAGCGATAAGACTTAATGCCAATGGCAGTTTAGATAGTACATTTGGAAATCAGGGCATCGTAAAGATTGAAATAAATACAGGCGAAGACTATGCAAAATCTCTGGTAATTCAACCAGATGGAAAAATTGTTTTGGCCGGTTATTCAAACACACCAGGTTTTAGTTTCAAAAATGCCGCATTAGTGCGGTTGAATATTGATGGTACTTTAGATAGTAGCTTTGGCAACGCTGGAGTTTCAGTTTTACCTATATCACTCGCTACGGAGGACATAGAATCAATTGTTCAAATAAGCAATGGTGATTACAGAGCCGTTGGAAAAGGAGGAACAACCTCTGCTCAAAGTATGATCATTTATGGCATTCTTAATGATGGAAATTTAGATACAAGTTTTGGAACCAATGGATACATTAATAATACCTCTCTTGAATTCGCCTACGATCTTAAGGAAAGATTTAATCAATTATATATTGCCGGTAAAGTAGGCTCAAGTGGCGGAATATATGTTACTGACATCAATGGAAATCCAAATGCAACTTTTGCAAATAATGGCTTGGCTATTGGTAATTTGAATGCCGATTTAGTTTACCTTACAGTTCATGTTTTAGAAGACTCAACGATTATTGTTGGGGGCTCCACAACAATTTCTTTTTTAGTACGTGATATGGTTGTTGCAGCATATAATGCTGATGGAACAATAAATACCGATTTTGGAACATCCGGCAATGCAATTATCAATACCGGTGGTTTCGAAGATGTAAATGACATAGCTGTACAACAAGACGGTAAAATAGTTGGAGCAGGTTTAAGTAGTCAGAGCGGTGGCAATGATATGGTTGTATTTAGATTAGAAAATCAGATTATAACAAGCAGTTTAAATGCTAAAAAAAATTATTTAAGTGTGTATCCAAATCCGCTTACAGGTGATGAGATTAGCGTTCTAAATATTGGAAACAAAAACATGCCATACCAATTCATTGATTTACATGGCAAATTAATTCAAACCGGTTTTACCGATGGAAAAATTGAATTTAAAAAGGATTTAGACCACGGAATATACTTGCTTAAAATACTAAGTAATGGTGAAGAACAGAGATTTAAAATTGTAAAGTAATTCATTTTAACTAGTACACTTTTCCAAAAGCTTTTTGCTTTTTAAATTCCAATTGGAAATATCTCTTAGGTCACAGATTTATACAACAACAATATAAGATTTGGAGTTATTGGTATAATGTATAAATCTTATTGGTATTAGCTGCAATAGCCATAGTATTATGATACCGCTTTAACTCATTTGACAGATAAAAATGGTATTAGTTGTACTTACTTAAAAATGAACACCGTTTGTATTAAACAGATTGCTTTTTTGACAAGACAAATTGCAATAGTATGGCAATCACAACCACCAACAAACAGCCTAATACATTTAACCACAAAAACGCCATCAAATCTAATTGCCATGCCATAATAATAAAAACCTCAGCAATACATGCGGCAATAAAAACAGCTTGAGAATGCACATACTTGACGTAAAAAGCCACTAAAAAAATTCCCAAAATGGTACCATAAAATAAGCTACCTAAAATATTAACTGCTTCTATCAAATTACCTAGTCTGCTGGCATATAATGCCACAACTATACAAAATACCCCCCACAGAAAAGTAGCCCAACGAGAAGCTTTCAAATAATTAATTACATGATTATCTTGCTTAATGATGCGTTTATAAAAGTCAACTACGAATGTTCCGGCCAATGAATTTAAACCACTTGCAGTAGAGCCCATTGAAGCCAAAAAGATAATGGCAATAATTAATCCGATCATCCCAACAGGTAAAAAATTCATCACAAAGGTCAGGAATACATAATTTGAATCATTCACATCGGCCTTAGGATTATGCTTCAACATCAGATCTGTAGCACTTTTTCTACATTTCTGTAATTTTTGTTCAGATTCATTCAGCTGTAGCTTTGTCGATTTAATTTTTGATTGATCGTCACTATGCAATGCCTTTACGAAAGCATTTAATGATGATAACTTTTGTTGATGTAATGTACTGTAATCATTTTTTATTTTTTGATAATCGGAATTGTACTCGCTTTGCTCAATTTTATTGCTTTCAACAGGATTAAAAAAGATTGGAGGTTCATGGAACTGATAAAATGTAAATACCAAAATACCAATCAATAAAATAAAAAACTGCATGGGTATTTTTATCAATCCATTCATGATTAAACCCAATCTGCTTTGAGTAACTGAACTACCGGTTAAGTATCTGCCTACCTGCGATTGATCAGTTCCGAAGTATGAAAGTTGCAGAAAAAAGCCACCAATGATTCCTGACCAAATATTATATTTATTATTCCAATCGAAGGTCGTATCAATCAAATTCATTTTTCCTAAACTTCCGGCAATGTGTAATGAATCGGAAAAGCTAACATCATAAGGCAATTGATAAACCACCATAATAGCAGCAACAATCAATCCCGAAAAAATCACTGTCATTTGAAATAACTGTGTGAAGGATACTGCCTTTGCACCGCCTGAAATGGTATAGAGTATAACAATGCTGCCCATGAGCACGGTCGTGTAAGTGATATCAATTTTTAAAATCGTGCTCAACACTATCGCTGGTGCATAAATGGTAATGCCTGTTGAAAGACCACGCTGCAACAAAAATAAAAAAGCAGTTAAGCTACGTGTTTTTAAATCAAAACGTTTTTCCAAATACTCATAAGCGGTATACACATTTAATTGATGAAAGGCCGGAACAAACGTGATACAGAGCACCACCATGGCTATGGGCAACCCAAAATAAAATTGCACAAAGCGCATGCCATCACTAAATGCTTGCCCGGGTGCCGATAAAAAGGTGATGGCACTTGCCTGTGTAGCAATCACTGAAAAACCTACATGATACCATGGCAATTTTCGATCTGCCAATAAATAACCCTCAATATTCTTAGTGCCACGACTTTTGTATATGCCATATACAGCAACACCAATTAATGTAATCAATAAAATACACCAGTCGATGTTACTCATTGGTAATAGTTGGTTATTAATTTAAAAAATACCATCATTGCCACAAGAAATACAATAACCAGTGCATACAACATATTCCAGTTCTTAACCTCTTTCATTTTATTTATTTTTAGGCAAACTCAATAAGTTAACAAACAATTGATAACCCCCTTCAACACCAGCCGGGAGCTGTCTAAAAAAGGCCAATCCGGTGTAAACAAAATTTCCCTTGCCATACTTGGCCACAATTAAACTTCCTTTATGATCATTCTCATGAGGGTCATGAGCGCTAATTAAAGATTGATAATTTGTGTCTAACTCAGCGGCAAAATAAATACCTCTTTCTTGTACCCAATTATCGAAATGTTTGGCCTCAATTTTATTAGGCACATTAAAAGCAGGATGAGCCGCATCTAATAAATTCATCTTCGCATTTTCATCTGTAACACGCTCTCTTGATATTGTAAATGGATAAGGACCAATCACTGCTTTCACAGGCCCTATACGATTATTGGTATTATATTGCACCACTAAATTTCCACCATTTTTTATGTACTCCATCAATCTTGGATGATAAATTTGCAGCCGCTCATTGGTGTTATAAGCACGCACACCGGTTACAATCGCTTCATATACATTCAGGTTTTCGTTCTCAATCATTTTGTCAGTCAACTCAGTTACTTTATATCCTATTTGCTTTAGGCATGCAGGTACATCATCACCGGCACCGGGGATATATCCAATATTTGTTCCTGCTTTTTTGATGTCGATGTTCATGATTTTTGTTTCCGCATTACTCAATACAAACTGTGCAGGAATATGATCATAGTTTATTCTTCTAATACTTTGATTAAAGACTTTTCCGTTCATCACTATTTTTGCTTGCAACATGCCCGATTGCGGATTTGCTGAACGTTTGATCGTTACAGGTACAATTAACTCATCTCCTTTTTTAGCAATGAAAATTTCTTTGGCATAAGTCAAATCAAAACCTTCCGCATGTAATTCTAAATTTGCTTTTACATTCGAAGTATTGGCTTTAATCACTACATCAATATTTTTAGCATTCGCATCAGTAAGTGCATATACTGTTTCATTAAAGTTAATGGTCACAGCGGGTAGTAATTCAAAAGGACGATAGATCTCGCCTTTTACAGGATCTGTTGATTTATAAATCACAGGTTTAGTTAATGTCAGTTCAAAATCATTGATCGAAATATTGATTGGAATGTTGATGGCGGGTGTATTTTCTGCAGCACCAATCGACAACCTATCCCCAATTTCAAAAGTACCCGCCAAATGTGCCTTATTTAACCAATAAGGATTTGAATACGAGCAATTTTCAGCAACTGAATACCGATGTTTAATTTGTATATTTTCGTTATACACCAAACTTTTATTCATCACACTATCTTGATTTTTGAAATTTATTTTATTGATTTTAATGTTTGATTTTGAACGAGCGGCTACTTCACATTTCAATAAAAAATTACCGCCAGGTACCACCGAATAGTCATCGGCACTGCACTCTATCCACAAGCCCGAACATGCTAAAATCAATTGTTCTACTTCCTGCAACTTAATTTTTTTCCAATGGTTTGCCGTGTGATCTTGATTGGAAATTTCCTTGATTAATCGGTATACCTGAATCAACTGTGGTAAAATTTCTTCAGGATGTTGATGATTAAATTGTTTGATACAGGCATCAATTGTCTTTTGAATTTCTTGTGTACCTTTCAGTCTGCTCCAACTCAAATTGATATTTTCCAATACATGATTTTTACAAGAATCGCCTTTTAAATATTTAAAATATTCCAATGCTTGCCCACGTTGCTTGGCAGAACCAAAACCCTGACTCTTATGAAAACTTCTGCTCTCGGCAGCAATCTCGCCATAACTTTTTCCCAACAAAGGATTAAACACTCCTACATCAAACTTGAGTTGGTTTTCGGCAGTGGTATTGGTGGTCCCAAAATTAAAAGTATTCCAAAAAATACTGCGTGCTTGCCACACTTGCGTGTACTTTAATTGCCAGGCAAATTTTTGAGGATTGCCTGCATCATCAAATGCTTGTAAAGCCAATATAGCACTAGCTGTATGATGTCCATGTCCGCCTTCACCCGTGGTAGGAAAACGACAAATCATCACATCAGGTTTAAAATTTCTAATCACCCAAACCATATCACTCAAGATGCTATCGCGGTTCCAAAAATTGAAGGTTTCTTCCGGAGTTTTTGAATATCCAAAATCAAAAGCACGTGTAAAAAATTGTTCGGCACCATCGGTTCTTCTTGCAGCCAAAAGCTCTTGTGTTCTGATCAAACCAAGCATTTCGCCCTGCTCCTTGCCTATCAGATTTTGCCCTCCATCACCGCGTGTAATACTTAAATAACCGGTTCTTACTTTTTGTTCTTTACTCATGTATGAGAGCAAGCGTGTATTCTCATCGTCAGGATGTGCTGCTATGTATAATACAGAACCAACCGTATTTAATTTATGTAAGGCCTGCAAAATTTCGGCACTGCTTTTTGGAGAGTCTGGCTGTGCTATTAGCGTAGAATTAAAAAAAAATAAAACAAGACTAAAAAAAACAAGACGCATATAAATGGATTAAGGAATACAATAATAAATAAAAATAATGGGCTATGAGATTAATTGCTATTTTAGGAAAGGGCAAATGCAATTAATTTGTTGTTTGGTAGTAGTAGCTTAACGTGAAGGTCATAATAAAATAGTCTTGATCAGAATAACCAGAATTATATAATCTACAGAATATAAAATGAAATGTAATTGTTGAAATATTTTACACTTTTAAAATTCTGAAATTTTTAATTAAATTACCATATTAAAAGATGAATTGACCTACAACGTTATTGGTTGTGCTATGAAAGTGCATAATACACTTGGCTATGGATTTACTCATTTTTTTAAATTGATTTTTAATGGTATTCGTGAGTGCTTCGCAGTTCAAGAAGTAATACCCCAAAGGTGTTTGGCAATTGAATTAGAAAAAGTAATTATCGATTTTAAAAGGGAAGTTGAACAAACTATTTATTATGAAGGCATTGAAGTAGGAACAAGAAGGGCTGATTTTGTTGTTCAATCCTGTTTAATTATTGAAATAAAAGCACTCATTAATTTAGAAGATGTTCATTTGGCTCAAGTAAAAAATTACTTGGTTGCCTACAATTTTGAAAAAGGCTTATTAATAAATTTTGGTTCAACCAAACTTCAATACTAGCTCATTTTAATTAAAGTTTTGAAGCACCAACTAATACTATTTCATATTATTCATGTATTCTACAAATTCTAAAATTCTGTAAATTCTGATTAAGACAATTACTCACCCCTTCAACGTATTCTCAAAAGGTGTCCTTTGCATAATGCTCCTTCCCAACGAAATTTCATCGGCATACTCCAACTCATCACCAATAGAAATACCGCGCGCAATAATGCTGATCATGCATTCAAAATCCTTTAACTTACGGTAAATATAAAACGCAGTTGTGTCGCCTTCCATGCTGCCTTTGAGTGCCAGAATAATTTCTTTGGTGCCTTCTTCCTTAATGCGTGTAACCAAACTTTCAATGTTCAAATCAGAAGGACCAATGCCATCCATAGGCGAAATAATGCCACCTAATACATGATACAAACCGTTATATTGAGAGGTATTTTCTATCGCAATGATATCGCGCAAATCGGCCACTACACATATTTGCTCTTTATTTCTGGAAGCGCTCGCACAAATATCACATACCTCTTTATCAGACAAATTAAAACACTGTTTACAATAAATCGCTTCTTGTCTTAATTTGATTAAAGAAGTTGCAAACGCATCAACCTTGTTGGCATCTTGTTTCAATAAATGTAATACCAATCGCAAAGCAGTTTTCTTACCAATACCAGGCAACCCGGCAAATTCATTCACCGCATCCGACAATAATTTTGAAGATAAATTCACTGCTGCTTTTACTTTAATTTAATATGCCCACAACTCTAACAACTTTTCTTTGAATCTGTTTTTAGGTAAGAAATTTTGCTCTAACTCAATGGAAAAAGGAACCGGTGTATCTAGGGATGCGCATCGTATCACAGGAGCATCTAAATAATTAAAACAATTCTCATTAATGAAGGATGCCAACTCAGCACCAATTCCGCCCATCAAAGTATCTTCATGCAATAAAATTACCTTCCCCGTATTTTTCACTGTGTTAATGATGGCTTCCTTATCAAAAGGCAACAAGGTTCTTAAATCTAACAAATCAGCAGAAATTTCAGGATGTGCCGCCAACACTTCTAAAGCCCAATGCACACCATAACCGTAAGTAATAATGGAAATTTGTGAACCTTGTTTTACTAAATTGGCTTTTCCAATTTCTATGGTATAATAATCATCAGGCACATCGCCTGTTACACTTCTGTAAAGTGCTTTATGCTCAAAAAACATAATCGGATTAGGATCATTGAAAGCTGCATTCAGCAATCCTTTGGCATCGGCAGGAAAAGCCGGGTACAATATTTTCAACCCTGGGGTATGAAAAAACCACGCCTCATTGGATTGCGAATGAAATGGCCCCGCTCCCACTCCAGCACCTGTTGGCATGCGCACTACCACATCGGCATGCTGTCCCCAACGCCAATGTATCTTAGCTAAGTTATTGACTATTTGATTGAATCCTTCGGTAACAAAATCGGCAAACTGCATCTCTACCATGGCTTTCATCCCTTTTACAGAAAGTCCAAGCGCAGTTCCAACAATTGCAGCCTCACACAAAGGAGTGTTGCGCACACGTTCCTCGCCAAACTCTTCAACAAATCCTTCTGTAACTTTAAATACTCCTCCATAATCTGCAATATCTTGCCCCATCAAAACCAAATTAGGATGACGTTGCATACTCTCTCTTAATCCATCACTGATTGCGTCAACCAATCGTTTGTTTTTTGAACCTGAAGAATGCGTAGTAACAGGCAAATTATCAAATGGAGCATATAAATCACGATACTCTTCCTCTGTATTCGGAACTATTTTTGACTCTGCAAAAGCAAGCTCCAATCCTTTTTCAATTTCCTGTTTTATTGCTGTCCTGTATTGCTCAATGATTTCATCAGTTAACACTGCTTCGTCTAACAAATATTGCTCGTAATTTTTAACCGGATCTTTTTTACCCCACTCTTCAAACAATTCTTGTGGAACATATTTGGTTCCCGATGCCTCCTCATGTCCACGCATTCTAAAAGTGATGCACTCAAGTAAAACTGGTCTTGGATTTTCGCGCATGCTTTCGGCCAATTTTTTAACCGTGTCGTACACTTCCAAAATGTTATTACCATCAACTTTATAGGCCTCAATACCATAGCCCGGTCCTTTATCAATAAAATTTTTAAACTTAAATTGTTGATTTGAAGGTGTTGAAAGTCCGTAACCGTTGTTTTCAATCACAAATATCACGGGCAAATTCCAAACAGCTGCTACATTCACACTCTCATGAAAATCACCTTGACTGGCTCCACCATCACCTGTGAATACAGCAGTTATTTTAGGTTCTTTCTTGAGCAAATGTGCAAGCGCAATACCATCGGCAACACCCATTTGTGGTCCCAGATGAGATATCATTCCCACAATTTTATGCTCCTGAGATCCAAAATGAAATGACCTCTCTCTACCTTTAGAAAAACCACCCATAGTTCCCTGAAATTGCGCAAACAAACGGTTCAAGGCCATATCCCTACAGGTAAATACACCTAAATTACGATGCATAGGAAGTATGTACTCATCCTCTTCCATTGCCATGGTTACACCAACAGAAATGGCCTCCTGACCAATACCCGAAAACCATTTTGAAATTTTTCCCTGACGCAACAACAACAGCATTTTTTCCTCAATCATGCGAGGTTTTAACAAGCCCTGATATAATCCTAATAACAAACTGTCGCGGTGTTTTTTACGGTCGAACTTTAACATACAATTCAATAATATTTTGCTGCGAAGTTATGAAAAACCTTAATTTTGGGGCATGTTATTTTTCAAACAATATTATCAAGAAATAATTACCGGACTCATAGTGATGATGGCTCTAACTTATCTCATGAGAAAGTTTTTGACAAAACTTTTTGGTAAAAAAAATAGAGAGGCCGCAACTTGCAATCATTGTCAAAAAAATTGAATAATAATTATTTCGAAGGTAGTACTAACCTCCGATTTATCTATTCTCCATCATCAGCTCCACTGCCTCTATCCCAACCAGAGAACCAATAGCAACGCCCATTCCACCCAATCTGACAGCACAAAAAATATTAGGGGCAACCTGCTTCACAATTGGAGTTTTTTGCTCTCCCA
Organism: Bacteroidia bacterium; assembly: GCA_023262495.1. GTDB lineage: Bacteria > Bacteroidota > Bacteroidia > UBA4408 > UBA4408 > CAIKXD01. The sequence continues at coordinate 9,809 of JALRAS010000091.1, forward strand.
TACCCATGATACCGCTCCAAATTGACTCTATATGATAAGACTTACCGGGAATAATCATCTCCTCAAGCATTTGCTTTAATCGATCCACAATAAGTGTGGTATTATTGAATTCGGTAGTGGTTTCGCCAATAAAATCGAGGTTTCGTCCGCCACCTAGCAATATACGGTTGTCAATATTTCTGAAATAATAGTAACCTTCATCAAAATGAAAACAACCCTCCACGCTTAAGTCCTTTATGGGAGATGTCACTAAAACTTGCGCTCTAGCAGGTTTAACATCTAGTTCGGGAATCAATTGTTTGGCAAATCCATTGGTGCAAACCAACAACTGTTCACACATAATTCTTGAACCATCCTCTAATATCACTCCGGTTTCAGATTCGTGTTGAATAATGTGTTGAATCTTACTTCCCATAAGCAATTGAACTCCACTTTCAGTGGCCTTTTGCATCAACTTTCTCATCATTTTGCCTGTATCTATCTGACCTTCACAGCTATTTTTAATGATATGCAGAATACCCTTAAATCCGAACTTTTCGTGCTTCTTAACTACAGTGAAGGTTTCGTTAACCCCGGTAATTGTGGATAAACCTTTGTTGATATAATCCAACTGATCAAAAACTTCCTTGAATTTAAGTTCATCGTCAAACAATTCATAACCGCCAAGGTGTTGATAGTCAATATGCTGATCTCCAAGTATTTTCCTTAGCAAATCAAGTCCTTTCTTTCTTCTCTCAACCAAACCGAAAACAGCATCCTCATTACTTTTTTTCAAATCGCTGAGCAATTCCCCTGCACTGCCAATACAAGCAAAACCTGCATTTTTTGTACTTGCCCCTTGAGGAATTACTCCTGAATCAATTACAATTACCTCATTTTTAGGGTTGATTTTTTTATAGTGCATAGCGGCATTCAATCCAACAATACCGCAGCCTGCAATAACCAATTGTTTTTTATTTAAGAAAGATTTTTTCTCCCAAAAGCTCACGTTCATAACTTCACAAAATATATTTATCAAACTATGCATAAATTTACACATATTTGCATCACAGAGTCAATAAATCTTCATTTTCGATTTAAAGGCAATATTAACATATGAAATTAAATTTTTTTCCGCTGTTAAGCAATAAATTTCTGCTCATCATAATGCTTTCTTATAGCCTTGGAGCGACAGTTGCTTATGCCCAACCCTCGTGGAAACTGAATATCACAGGCAAGGTCGAAGAAAATGGGAAGAGCATGGAGGGTGCTTCGATAAAGGTGAGTAAGGGAGGCGCAGAACCCATCACCATCTACACATCAGGAAATGGAAAATTTTCCTTCTCTTTGGATCCAAATGCCAACTACACGGTAAAAATTACCAAACCTGGAGGTTATATTACAAAAATCATCAATTTCGACACTAAAAATGTGCCTTCTGATGAGGATGATCGACCCCAACCCTTTGGTTTTTACATGGAGGTTAATATTTTTAAAGAATACAAGGGTCTTGATTTAAGCTTACTGAAAGATCCAATAGGTAAAGTATTCTATGTGCAAGCCGCCAACAAGTTTGATTATGACGAAGCCTACACCAAAAGCATTCAAGCAAGGTTGATTCAGATGCAAGAGGAATTAGAAAAGCAACTGGAAGCTGAAGCCCAAGCAGAAGCTAAACTCGCAAAAAAGAAAGCCGAGTTCAACGCAGCTATCAAGAAAGGTGATGATGCTTTAACCCTCAAAAAGTTTGACGATGCCATCTCCTCCTACAATGTTGCACTAGCCACTGCTTTTGACGATCCTGCTGCGAAGTCAAAGATAGAGGCCGCAAGCAAAGCCAAAGCAGATGAAGAAGCCAAAAAGAAAGCCGAAGAAGAAGCAAAGAAGAAAGCCGAAGAAGAAGCAAAAAATGCTGCCT
>JALRAS010000092.1:0-7010 GCA_023262495.1 Bacteroidia bacterium
GAGGATTTTAACTGATGAAATAAAGTTTGCAAGTTTTATATTTTCATAGTTTTGCATCGCACAACAATATTACATGAAAAAAATAAACTTGATAACACACTTATTAGCTGTAACTTTTTTGATATTTAACATTGGCATTAAATGTATGGCTCAAAACTGCTTAGGAGGGGCTAATTTGATACAAGGCAAGGTAGGGGCCTCCTATTTAAAATCTATGAGTAGCAACCGTATTGTGGTTGGGGGTACATACTATACTTCTTACAGCACTAACAATATTATGGGTGGACAAACCGTAACTGCCCGTGCAGGAGATTTACTTACCATCTATGCTGCTATCCTTGATTCAAATTTAAACATGGTTCGTATGTTTAATGTAATTGGTTTTAATGACCTTGGAGGATCATTTAATCAAACAAGGGTATTTGATATGCATGCTGATGCTGCGGGTAACATTTATTTTTGTGGAGCATTTGCGCAAGATACACTTGTAAGTTATAATGGCGACACCATATACAGCGAAGGATATCTGGAAGCTTTTATTATCAGGTGTGATACAATGGGAAATACAACACTGCTTAAAAGTTGTGGTACCAGGCAATTGAATACTAATTACACATTTGAGGATAAAGCTTTTGCAATCACAAGTGATGCCAACGGAAATATCGATTTCACAGTTTCGGGCGATGGCTATTATTTTACTATCAATGGTGATACCGTAAATAGCACCAGCACATTCAACACGGTAGATTATACAGATATATATGTAGTTAGCTTGTATCCGGATGGATCAACTCGATGGTTGAAAAATTTTGGTACTCCCGGAAAAGATGATGTGGCTTATGATATTGCAGTAAACTCAAGTGGTGAGATAGCACTTACAGGTGCGGTGAGTGGAAGTAATTCAGTATTTAAATTTGGCCCCTTTAATCATACTTACGTATATAGCCAATATGGTATACAGGGTTTTATTGGTAAGTTAGATTCTTTGGGAACCCCTTTATGGTTGTCGCCAATGGAAGTATATTATCCGAGTGGGCCAGATATAGGTGCTTATTGTGCGGCTATAGATGATTCAGGATATGTATATGGAAGTGGCTATTTCGACAGTTGGGCGCTTTTCAATGGTGATACAATTACCTCAAGTTACTATTCGAGTAACTATTTCTCAAAGTACGATTTATCCGGACAAACCATGTTTGTAAAACTTGGTAATATCGATACATTTTATCCTTATCCTATATTTATGGAAGTAAGATCCGGTAAGGTATTTATTACAGGTCAAAGCTTTACTAATCAATTGCAGTTTGGACCATTCGGACAGTGTTGCTCTGTAAAATCATATGCTGTAATGTATGACACCAATGGGCAAGTGTTATGGCTCAGGGGAGCCAAAAGCAATAGTGGTACTGATATGGATTTGCAGATGGGTACGCTCAATGAAAATGGAACGGCTTATGTATCGGGTATCACAACCGGTGGAGAAATTGCACCAATTTCAATCAATGGGAATCAAGGGATAGGCTTTGTTGTAAAGTTTGGAGCGGTGCCCAATAGTGGTGTGAGTTTAAGTATTGCTAATACAGGATCTGATACAATCACCTGCGGATACAGCACCTTTCTATCAAGAACCATAAGTCCTTCGGGTGCATCCTTAACATGGTGGGCTGATAATGATACTATTCCTAATCCCAATACTACTACTAATTTTAATGCCACTCCTAAAGTAAATACCTTGTATGTTGCTACTGCACTTTTCAACGGCTGTACAGTAAGCGATTCTGTTGTTGTTTACGTGAAACCATTATTTGTCAATGCAGGTGTTGATACAACTATATGTGATGGTACTGCGATAGGATTAAATGGGAACGTGATAAATGGAGCTGTTTATTTATGGGAGCCGACTAATGCTGTAGACAATTTTGCCACCTCATCAACAAATTTCATTGGAACACAAAGCACAGCGTTAACATATACAATATCTAGAGCGGGATGTAATAACACCGATACAATCAATATTCAGTTAGAGCAAAATCCGCAAGCATCATTCAATGCTAGTTACAATATGATGAGTCTCTCCGTAGACTTTAACAACACCTCTCTTAATTATGATAGCTTAATTTGGAATTTTGGTGATGGCAATACCGATAGCGTGTTAAATCCTTTACATGTTTATTCGCAAAATGGTTTTTACACCGCTTGTCTCTATGTTTATAATACATGTGGTGTTGATAGTTTTTGCCAGAATATTGATTTGTCGATAGTTGGAGTAGCAGAGCCAACAATCAATCTTGATATAAAACGTTCCGAAAATGGATTTGTAATTGCAGGTCAATTGAATGCCGCGCAATATACGCTGTATGATGTTTCGGGTAAGCAGTTGAAACATGCAAGAGTTCATCAAACTCCATTTTTAATTGATTTTGAAGAAATTCCTCGTGGGATATACCTACTTGAATTGACATCTTCCCAAAGTCATAGTTTTAAAAAGTTGGTTTGGTAAGGTTAAGTTTTCATTCAAACAGAAACGAAAACAATGGATCAAAAAGAGTGCATAACACTGATAGCTGCTGAGCTAAATTTAAATGAAAAGCAGGTGGCATCAACAATTTTTCTGTTTGAGGATGCCTGTACCATACAGTTTATTGCTCGATATCGGAAGGAAGCAACGGGTGGGCTTGATGAGGTGCAAATTGAAAATATTAAACATCTTAATCAAAGGTATAATGAGCTCCTGAAAAGAAAGCAAAGTGTTATTGAGGCAATCAAAGAGCAAGGTCAATTAACCGAACATTTGCTATTAAAAATTCAACAATGCTGGGATGCTCACGTATTGGAAGATATTTATTTGCCCTACAGGCCCAAACGTAAAACAAAAGCAAGCGTAGCCCGCGAAAAAGGTTTAGAGCCCTTAGCTTTATGGTTAATGAAAGAAACTAGTGATGATGTTGAAAATGAGGCAAGGCGTTATCTGAAAAATGATGTAAGCTCCACTGAGGAGGCACTTCAAGGAGCACGATATATTATTGCCGATATGGTGAACGAAGACATCAATGCAAGAAATATATTGAGGAATCAATTCCAAAAATTTGCAGTGTTGAGTACCAAAGTTGTCAAAGGAAAAGAAGAGGAGGGCAGTAAGTATCGCGATTATTTCAACTGTAAAGAGGCGTTACACAAAATGCCTTCTCATAGATTGTTGGCAGTTTTTAGAGGCGAGGAGGAAGGTTATTTAAAAGTAAATGTTGCCCCCGATGAGGATATTGCCATTCAAAAGTTAACTTACTTGTTTAAAAAAAGACATGCACCAAGCAGCGTTCAGCTCGATATGGCCATTAAGGATGCTTACAAGCGATTGTTGGCACCGTCACTCGAAACAGAGGCAAGGCATGTAGCAAAAAATAGAGCTGATGAAGAATCGATTAAGGTTTTTGCCGAAAATTTACGACAGTTGTTACTGGCTGCACCATTGGGAAGTAAACGTATTTTGGCTATCGATCCGGGTTTTAAATCGGGGTGTAAGGTAGTATGTTTGAATGAGGAAGGAACAATGTTGCATGATGAGGTGATTTATCCTCACGAGCCACAGAGGGCTGTATTGCAATCTCAGCAACGGGTACAACACTTAATAAAGCAATTTAAGATTCAAGCCATTGCAATTGGGAATGGCACTGCAGGTCGCGAAACTGAAATTTTCATCAACACCCTGGGTATTGATACTGATACAGAGGTGTATATGATTAACGAAAACGGAGCTTCGGTATATTCGGCATCCGCAGTTGCTCGCGAAGAATTTCCTGATAAAGATGTAACAGTAAGAGGTGCTGTGAGCATTGGTAGAAGATTGGCAGACCCTTTAGCAGAGTTAGTCAAAATTGATGCAAAGTCAATAGGAGTGGGACAGTATCAGCACGATGTAGATCAGCAAAAATTAAAAGAGAGTTTAGATGTGGTGGTACAAAGTTGCGTTAATTTGGTTGGTGTAAATTTGAATACTGCAAGTAAAAGTATACTCACCTACGTTGCCGGCTTGAATGAGCAAACAGCACAAAATATCATCAATTATCGAAATCAAAATGGTGCTTTTACCTCACGCAATGAATTAAAAAAAGTGCCACGCATAGGTGATAAAACATTTGAACAATGTGCCGGATTTTTAAGAATTGCAGGGGCTAAAAATATTTTAGATAGCACCGCAGTGCATCCCGAGAGTTATCTTGTTGTGGAGAAAATGGCTCAAACCCATAAGTGTACAGTCAATGATTTGGTAAATAATGAGTCGCTTAGAAAGCAAATTAAAGCCGAGCAATTTGTTGATAGTCGTGTGGGCATGTACACCGTGCAGGATATTTTAAAAGAGTTGGATAAGCCGGGTCGCGATCCGCGTGCCCAAATCAAGGCATTTAGGTTTGCAGACGTTCAAAAAATTGGTGATTTGCAGCTTGGCATGGTCATTCCTGGTATAGTAACTAACATTACTAAATTTGGTTGTTTTGTTGATGTGGGTGTAAAGCAAGATGGCCTAGTGCATATTTCACAGATGGCCAATCAGTTTGTTGATGATCCCAATAAAGTAGTAAAATTACAGCAGCAAGTAATGGTCAAGGTAGTAGAGGTTGATATTGAGCGTAAAAGAATTGCACTGAGTATGAAGTTGTAATTTTTTAATTTTGCAAACTAAATGTACTCTAAATGATTCCTGTTCATGTGCTTCATAAGGAAGAAATCAAGGAAATAAAGGTGGTAGAGCTGCCCTTGTTGAAGCAAATTCCATTATCAGAGGCACACCGTCATCAATTTTATGAATGCTTTGTTTTTCTCAAAGGGGGTGGCACACATACTATTGATTTTGTCGATTTTCCAATCAATGACTTCTCAGTTCACATCATCACACCCGGTCAGGTACATCAAATTAGTCGAGAAAAAAACTCGTATGGATATGTGTACATGTTTGATCTAGCTCATTTTAGTCACGATAAAAATATTGAAGATTTTCTGTTTGATCATGCTTGTTTTGATGTGAAAGAATTTTCGCCACTCTATCATTTTGATGAATCATTTAACGCAACATTAACAGGTTTGTCGGGTCAAATATGGAAGGATAGTCATAGCACAGGCGCCTTGCGAAATAAACTGATGATCAACCAAATTTCATTGTTGATGCTATATTGTATGCAGCACACCATATCCAAAACAGGCAATAACGATGCAAAGCACAGCGATGTATACACTGCATTCAGAAGATTGCTCAACGTAAACTATACCACTATGAAAAAAGTGAAGGACTATGCGCAGCAGTTAAATATTACAGAGAAGCTGCTCAACGAAATAATATTACAACGCACAGGTGAAAACGTAAGCAGTTTAATCTTTAAACAACTCATTTTAGAAGCCAAAAGACTCTTGAATTCGGGTTATACAGCAAAGCAGGTGGCCTATCAATTGAACTTTACCGACCCCGCACATTTCAGCAAATTTTTTAAAACACAAACCGGATTTTCACCTTCCGAATTTACCTAATACCATTACTTATTATAAATTAGAACATAAGTTGATGGTATAATACAAGCAAATGGCGTAATTGTACATTGCCGGAAATAGACACCCATACTACCTTTGACCCCGAACAAAAACAAAATACTATGAAAACAACAACTATCAAAACAGCAACACGTGCACAAGCATTTATGATAATTTTTTTGTGCCTTATAGGTATAACAAGTTACGCACAAAATTGGACTCAAATTAACAGTGGCACCACCAAAAAACTCAACACCATTGCATTTCCTTCCTCAACAGTTGGATACATAGGAGGTAACGATAGTTTGTTGCTGAAAACCACGGATGGTGGTGCTACATGGACGCAACTCAGCTACACCGGAATTAATTTTTTTCCTAATGGTGAGCACATCATCAACTTGCAGTTCTTGAATGACTCAGTAGGGTTTATTACGGTGGGACCATATTCGGGCAGCTATGCCACCACAAATGGTGGATTAACATGGACAGCCATTAATCTACCCGGTAACTTATGCTTCAATAAAGGCATGTATTTTTTTGATGAAAATAATGGCTTTATTGCCGGTTCAGGTTGTTTTCAGGGCGAGCTGATTTCATACCTTTCGGGAGGAAATTGGCAAACGGGTACTTGGAATTTATCTAACATCAATGCACCCACTAATTTAGGAACAAATACGATTTCCGATATCGATTTTTATAACAGCAGTTATGGACTTGCAGTAAGTAAGAGCGGTTTCGTTTTCAGAACCATTGATGGTGGATTAAATTGGGACTCGGTGAGTATTACGAGCTTGAATCATGAACTTACTTCTGTTATGATCATTAATGACACCTTGGCTTATGCAGGTTACAAAGCTAATGGTAATGGTTTTGGCTTGTACATCAGCACCGATGCAGGACAGAGTTGGAATTACGATGGCAACTCCGCCACATTTGCCTATCCCGATATTTTTGGTGTACACTTGTCAAGCAGTGGAAGAATGTATGCAGGAGGGTATTCATACACCATGTTGGATGGAATCATTTTCAACAACAACAATCCCCTGCAATTATGGAATTATGATATTGTAGATCAAAGTATCAGCGATCTTGCCTCACATAGCGATAGCGTTGTATTTGCCGTAGGCGATAGCGGATATGTTGTGGTGAATTATCCTCAATTGATTTCAGGATTGAAAAAAACAAATCAACAACAGTTTAAAGGTGTTTTATCTCCTAATCCTGCCAGTCAATATATAAGATTGCACAGCCAAATTACTGCGCTACAAAATTCCATCAATTATCACATTTTCAACATTAATGGACAGCGCGTGCAATCGGGAAGTACCTCTACAGGAATTATTGAGGTGGAAACACTTAATTCCGGAATTTACCTTGTGCAAGTAATCAGCGATCGCTTGATTGAGCAATATAAGTTTGTAAAGGAGTGATAATTGAATTACCTACCAAATATCCCTGCTTGTTTTATACCGGCAGGGATTTTTTTCATTATC
>JALRAS010000092.1:7020-11626 GCA_023262495.1 Bacteroidia bacterium
ATCCTAATCACCCTGCCATCTTCCATCTCAATAATTCTGTTGGTGCGTGAGGCAAATTCGTTGTCGTGCGTTACAATCAGCAATGTTTGATTGAATTCTTTTGATAGCTCTTGAAAAATATTGAATACAATTTCGCTGTTTTTTTTATCTAAATTGCCTGTTGGCTCATCACCCATGATAATTATAGGATCATTGATGAGTGCGCGCGCTATGGCCACACGTTGCTTTTGTCCGCCCGATAATTGATTGGGCGGTTTCAAGGCCTCTTTCTCTATGCCTAGTATGCGCAGCTTTTCGTAGGCACGATGTTCAATTTCTTGTGTAGGGTATTTGCCGAGTTTTAATCCAGGCAGCATAACGTTTTTTAAAACAGAAAATTCGTTCAACAAATAATGAAACTGAAATACAAAACCAATTTTTTCATTTCTTACCACGGCCAATTCACCCTCCCTTTTGTTTCGCATCAGCACCCCGTCAATCTCTAGCTGTCCTTCATAATCAGTATCCATTGTGGATAATATATAAAGCAAGGTAGACTTACCGCATCCTGATTTTCCGATGATGGAAACAAACTCACCTTTCTCAATCTTAAAGGTAACATCCTTCAATACTTGTATGCTTACAGGATCATGAAAGTACTTCGAAATATTTTTTGCCAATAGAATAGGTGTGCTCATATTTATTTCCCTCTGATGATAATAACAGGGTCAATACTGCTTGCTTTGCGCGAAGGAAAGTAGCCCGCCAAATAGGTGGTTACCAATGAAAATAGGGTAGCAATAGCATAAAAGTTGGGATTGTACTTGATGGGATATGTTTTAATCGTTGGCAGTGCAGGTGTGTCAAATGGAATTTGATCAATAATTTGTGATAGTCCAAAACCGCAGCATAAACCCATTAGGCCACCAAATAATCCAATGCTGATGGCAATGCCAATAAATATTTTTTGTACATCGCTGCCCGAAAAACCTGTGGCTTTAAGGATAGCAATGGAGTCCATTTTTTCATAAATCATCATGTTTAAAATGTTGTAAATACCAAACCCAGCAACAACAAGTAAGGTGATACCCACGGCATAGGAAATAATCGTTCTTACCGAGCTACCCGTTTCAAATTGTGAATTAGCCGTTTGAATGTCAATGGCCTGCAAGTCGAACAAACGCGCATATTCTTTTGCAACTGCGGGAGCCTGTAAAATATCCTTTAGCTTCACTTGTATGTCGGTTACACTGTTGCTCGACTCGCCCAGTAATTTCTGTGTCGTACTAATGCTCGCATAGCTTTGTACTTTGTCAATGTCTTGCAATCCCGACTGAAAGTAACCTACAACTTTTAGTTTTATCTGTTCACCTTTGGTGGTTGTAACCTGCACCACATCGCCAATATTGGCCAACATTTTTTCTGCAACTCCTTTCCCTAAAATGATACTGTTAGGTGTGTTTTTTAAATCAATATACTTTCCTGAAGTAACGTAATCCTTTAACATAAACAACCTGTTTTCTTCCTCTACATCAACACCATTAATAACGCCTGTGATATCAGTATTGCCAACATTATAAAACACCTGCGCTGTAATTTTTGGTGCTACACCTAACACTCGTGCATCGTGCTTAAGGGCATAAATAATTGCTGCACTGTTTTTTATTTTTTGCACTTCATCCTTGGGTTTTACCGTACTTACAAAGTTATGATGATTCCTGTATTTACTACTCAGATCAAGGGGTTGTAGTATGGTAGGTTGTATTTCATTGTACAGTCTGATATGCGGTGTGCGGTTCACAATAAGTCCATCAAGCAAATCATTTAACCCAGCCATAAAACTTAATAGCGTAACAAACATGGTGATGCTAAATGTTACTCCAATAGCTGCAACCAGGGTTTGTTTCCAACGTGCCATGAGCAGCGCTTGTGATATGTTAATCAAAAGTTTGAGTTTCATTGTTTAGGGATAAGTAGTTCATCGTTCACATGGAGGCCGCCCAATATTTCAATCTTTTGATAATCTTTTAACCCTGTTTTAACTTTGATTGTGTCGCCATTTGCTTTGATTACAAGCGAATCGTTGATCACACAATTTCTCGGTATTAGTAAAGTCTTATCCTTATGCATCAATAGGATGTTGGCTTCAAAGGTGGTATTTGGATAGAGCAGGGCAGGGGGTTGAACGAAAGAGGCCTCAACCAAGAAAGTTTTATTACGCTCATTCATGATGGGTTTTATTTTGGTAACAAGTGCTTCAAATGTTTTGCCTTTATAACTGTCGAGCAGTACAATCACCTGTTGGCCTTTACTAATTTTTAAGATATCATTTTCGTCAACCTGCATCTCTAGTATAAAATTTTGAGCATCGCCAATTACAGCAAGTGGTGTTTGCGGGGTTACAATTTCTCCTTTGTTTTTATTGATGCCATAAACAATTCCATGAATGCGGCTTTTAATTGCAAAGTCGTTTTCTTGTTGATCAGATATGGCAAAATTTCGCTGCGATAGCGAAGCATTGAGTTTGAGCTGCCGCAATAAGTCATCATACTTTACTTTTGCAGAATAGTAAGCAGCTTTTGCATTCAGATAACTGAGTGAGCGCTGTTCCAACTCAACTTTACTGCCTATTTGTTGTTCCCATAAATTCTTTTGTCGGAAGTAAAGCAGAGAATCATTTTTCATTTTAGTATTGGCAACTTCGAGCAGCAATTCAGCTTCTTTTATTTTTCCTGTGTTGGCCTTTAAATCGGCAAATTGGGCGTTGAGGCCTGCGTTTTCACGGTTGAGTTTTTGTGCCTCATTAACAAGTAAAAACAATTTATCTCCAACATTTACAGTATCACCTTCTTCCACTAAAATATCGCTAAGTATTCCACTTACTGAAGCAAAAACTTGATACTGATTTTTACTCTTTACCAAACCGGAAGCATATACCGATTCAGTGATGGCAGACTCCACAGGTTTAATTTTCTCAACCTTGCCTTTGCATGCGCAAGTGATTATGATTACGAAATAAATAAAATGCTTTTTCATGATGCTGCAAAATTAGAAATTACCAATCAGGGTAATCACTAAATCGGCAAAATATGATAAGAATCATAATTCAGAAGAATTATGCCGGTCGCATATGTATGTTTTACAGATGAATAGAATCGTGCTCGGGTAAACAGTTGTTTAAAATGCTTTATTGATGCCAACCACCCATCTGAACTGAACAAATTCGGGTGAGGCATTGGGAGTGGCATTTAAAAACAATGGCACATCAAAACGAATGGTAAGCGGTTTGATGGTTTGCATAGGTCCAAACTTTTTAATGCTCACTGCTGTGCCAATACCCGCATCGGCCTTAATCAAGTTGGCAATGTCGTATGATTTCAAACGATCGAGTTGCAAGATCCCTGCATCGGCAAACAAATAAAGATCATAGTCAACTATATTTCTAATTTTTGAATATTTCTTTTTCCAAAGTCTGTCGAAACCTAATTCCATATTCACAGCTGCGCCTGCATTTGTTCTGTAACCAAGTTGCTGATTGCCGTCAACATCATCAAGTGGCATCAGGTATCCCGCGTATCCTCTTAAATTTAAACCGCCTCCCTGTTGAAAATGACCGGTTGAAACGCTATACTGACTCCAAGAAGTTGGCACAAACGCATCGGCCCTTGTATACTTGTTGTCCATAAGTTGTTCAGGATTTGCCCCGGCAGCGTATAGTTGCGATTCTAGAGGGACGTTGCTCCCGGTGCCATATTGAACAAATGTTCTTGTGTTAAAATCAAAGGAACCAAGGGCTGTTTTATTGATTACACTCAATGAAAGTTGTGTGTAGTCGTAATCGCTTCCCAGTGATGAGGTTCTTAAATTCATATTAATCATTCCTATTCCCTTGGTGTAATAGTAGGTATGGTCAAAGCCAACATTGGCGGTATTGTTCCACTTGTCAATACGCCACAAATCTTTATAAATTAAATATATCAAATCGGTAGTGTCTCTACGGTACATACTTTTAGCATATGCGTAAAAACGAGTGCGCAAATCATTTGATTTTTTCTCCACCCCAAACACATTATAAACCAATCCATCGAGCCATCTGCTGCTCATAAACCAGGCCGAGTTTTTGGAAATGGTATTTGTTGGGTTTTTGTAGTTTAAGGAATATGAAAATTTTTGCAACTCAAAATTTTGGGTTTTGTCGGCAATGTTTTGTCCTATCATGGAGCCAAACCAAACAGAGGCATCAAAAACATGTTTGTATTTTAAATAATTGCCATTGATATGGGCGCCAATTTTTGCACCGTCAAATCTGTTATACCACACATCTGGCCGCATAAAAAATTCATAATGATGTCTGTCTGCAGGAAGAGAAAGATGGTGGTCAAAGTCAATACTTGCTCTGGAGGTGGTCTTGTTGTCGAGCTGATTGATATCGGCTAATCGGTTGGTAGGGTCAATGATTACCTCTTTGATACCGCCCGGTATTTGCACTGATGCGGCATACTCAGGAGCAAGTTTTCCCCATCCAATCCAACGTGGAAGCACTTTGGCCTCTGTTTGTTTCACAAACCAATCATTCGGGATATGAAAATGATATACCGAGTCGTTATTGGAAATCACATCAAAGTCA
>JALRAS010000093.1:0-349 GCA_023262495.1 Bacteroidia bacterium
GGCACTCTGTACACTACCAGCCCCGGAAATCAGTGTCCATGTGCCGTTACCAACAAGCGGCAATACCGCATTGAGAGCGGCATCAGAACTACATACTTGTTGATCTGCACCCGCATCGGCAACAGAAAGGGCACTTGCAACCGTGATCACCATGGTGTCTGCCACGGCAGGGCAGGCAGGATCGGTAACTGTCCAAACTAAGGTGTTGCTGCCTACGCCTAAATTACTCACCAAAGAAGTGTTGCTGTTTATATTGCTAAATGTGGCAGAACCACCGGCTAAAGTCCATGTACCCGAAGTACCCGTAGTTGGCAAATTGGCAGCAAGTGTGGTACCCGATGTGCACAAT
>JALRAS010000093.1:359-11482 GCA_023262495.1 Bacteroidia bacterium
GTTCCTGCATTAGATAAAGGAGGAAACCCATTGATGGTAATAGTAACCTGATCGGTGCTTGGCGGACAACCCGGTGTGCTGACTGACCATTCAAAAATATTATTACCAATATTTAAACCATTTACTTCGGTGTTGTTAATGCTGGCGTTTACAATGTTACCCGCACCCGATACCAGTGACCATGCACCTGTACCAACAGTTGGCACAATGGCATTTAAGGTGGCCAAAGTAGCGCATAGTTGCTGATTATTTCCCGCATCAGCAGTGGATGGCGGTGTGCTTACCAATACATCAACCGTGTCTTCGGCCGGTGGGCAACCTGCTGAATTCACTGTCCATAATAAGGTATTTAATCCCGCTGCCAAGTTATTTACCTGACTATTTGGACTGTTTGGATTATTGATATTTCCGCTGCCGGCAATAAATGTCCATGTACCTGTGCCAACAGCAGCAAGAGTGGTGGTTCCTGAGCATATTTGTTGGTCAACACCCGCATCGGCAATAGGTGCTGATGTAACAGTAATGGTAACTTGAGATTGTGAAGGTGGGCAGCCGGGCTCACTGATGGTCCATTCAAGTATGTTAGCGCCAACCGATAAATTACTAACGGTAGTATTAAACTGAGTTGCATTACCAAAGGAAGCAGTCCCAGAAATCACCGACCATGCACCCGTTCCCACGGTGGGATTGTTTGCCGCAAGCGTAGTATTATTTTGACAGATTACTTGATTGGCTCCGGCAACGGAGGCGGTGACACCCGCTGTAGTTGTTACGTTTACCGGCTTTAGAAAGGTGGAAGGACAAAATCCTACATAAAAGGTTGTGTTACTTGTGATTGGTGGCGTGGTAAAAGAATTACCTGTTCCCAAGAGGTTACCTCCATAAGCGGCATCGTACCAACCTAACACAGCCCCTGAAGGCAATGTTCCGATGATAGAAGCTGTTAAGGTAACCGTTCCACCCGAACAAACAGATGTATTGTTCAACAAAATATCGAAAGCAGGAAGTGTATTGGTAATGGTACCATTTCCTCCGGTTGTTGCACCGTTGGGTGTAAACTCTGATAAACTTGGAGAATCCGTTGTTCCATAAATTCCACCATTGGCAGTGGCTGCAATAGGTGTTGTTGTATTGATGTAACCTCCTCCGCCACCACCACCGGGGCCTTGTGCCTCAACAATTGTTGGTGCTAAAAATCCACGCGTAAGCAACTGATCGCCACCATCACCTCCGTTCGCTGCAAGAATAATTCCCGAAATAACACCGGTTGTTTTGATAAAAATTGTTCCTCCGGCACCACCACCTCCGGCACCGTCCTTCCCTGCTATACCATTAATTGGCGCATTTCCAAAGGCATTGACACCATTATTGCCATTACTAACAACAGTCCCCGTTCCTCCAATAGGTCCGTATGCATTGATAAAAATAAGTCCACCGGCAGCACCACCGGCACCCGAATAGCCATCATTGCCATCGCCTGCGCCACCGCCTCCACCAAAAAATATTTTGTCATTGCTGTAGTTCAATGGTCGGCCGCCATAGCCGCCTTGTTTGTTTCGATTATCGCCACCCCAAGAGCCCACATTAGGTCCAACGGCAAGTGCATTTTGATTATTGGTAGAAGCCGTATAACCTCCCTTTCCACCACCTGTTGAGGTAAGGGCTGCAAAGCCCGGTATTTCTAAATTCCAAGCATTGGCCCAAGCTGCGGTTGATAAAGATGGATTGCCTACCGCAAGCCACAGCAGTGGATTACCACCATTACCACCACCTCCTCCTCCACCATTGTGCATGTTACCTCCGCCACCGCCATTAGCAGGTGCCCCTTTACAGTATCTGCCACCTACAATATTATAATCGTTTTGAAAACCTGCAATGCTCTCCCCTTTCTCAGCGCCAAGCACACCCGAGGTACAGGCCACATCATTGCTGCCAAAGCTCGATTGATTGTCGGTAACACCCCCTCTAAAACCTCGGCCGCTTGCAGTGACTGTACCAGAAATGGTAGTTGTGCCGTTCACCTCTATGGCGATGATGCCACCTTTGCTGCCATTCCACGGATCACAGGTAATGGATGCTGCGTTGTTTACAGTTAGATTATCATATCGGGGCATACGCACCACCTGCACTTTTCCGGCAGCGGTGTAATCCTTTTGCAAGGCGCAAACCAACTGAATGTTATTGGTTCCGGAGACTCCAAATACCTCTGCCAATTCGTAGTTTCCACAATTATTATAATTCAATATTGCTCCCCAAGTGCTATCTTTTGGTGCGCCAAAAGTATTTCCGCTTCCATCAACAAAGGTATTTCCAAAAATACTAGCACCTTGCACTTGTATAATCATGATTAAATCGCCCTGACTCAGCGCAGCGCTGAAACGATTATTAGTATTCAAGGTATTGTTATCAACCGTGATGCTCAGATTTCCTGCGATAGCATCGGCAGTTAGCACGGCATATTCATTGACTATGGTGTTGGTGGCACTGATGGTAGCATTGCCATTTTTTGCGCGTTGGGCAAAGGAATCGGAAAGCAAAATGAATGAAATAAATCCGACAAGTAGAAATCTTCTCATGTGTTTATTGGTGGAAAGTGTATTCGTAATTAAAAGTAAAGGTAGCCACCGTGCCTAGTTCAATGGCGTATTCCGACTTGTCTTCAGCAAGCAGCAAGCCGTGCTCGTTAAAAGTTGAGATCACCCTTCGCTGCAATTCATCTTTATGATTCAGTGTTTCGATAAAGGTAACGCTGCCCTGCTCGTTATAATCATAGGCAGTGATGTATTTTTTCAATCCGTTATCCGACACCTGCACTTCATGTATAACCACTTGATTGCGGTCGTTAAAAGTGTGTATATGCGCCTCTACAACTGCCCCTTTATCATTCATAATCTTGATATCGGGCTCATGCTCATGCTTGGTGTAATCAAAGTAACTTGTTGTTGTTTTTCCGGTAAGATGACTCCATTTTTTTTCTTCAATAGGACGATTTTTTTCATCGTATTTAATCCAAATCTCTTTTTCCTTACCAATCAGGGCATTTTGCTTGATGTAGTGAATAAGATTTTTACCTTCATACTCAAATAGCTCACTTTCTTCTTCGCCCCCATCATCATCTGCAACAATAATAGAAAGTGGTAGGCGATGCTCGTTATAGGTGTAATAGGTATTCTCTATGCTCCCATAACTGTATGTTTTTATTTTTTGAACAAGCAATCCGTTATCGTATTTGAATGCCGTTTGCTCTTCAATTTCATCGAGATGAAAAAAATGCTTTTCAAGCGATGGCTTATGCTCCGGGCTGTATTCAAGGACTGTTGTTTGCTCTTCTTCACCTTCCTGACTGAAAATAATTTCTTTTACTTTATTTCCATTTTTGTCAAAAAACTGCTCTAAAAAAACAGTATCAATTTCTTGTGGAGAATCGGCATTAAAGCCCCCCTTGGGTGTTACCTTAGTAATTTTAATGTGTGCTACTGCTGGCTTGCTCATATAGTATTAAACAATTTTTTTATCCATAAATTTAATCACGATTCCTACCCAACATGAAACAATAATGATGAACATGATGAAGGTATAAAGTCTGTCGCTATTTTTCTGCAAAAGAATATCAATATGAGGTTCGCGTTTTGATACAGTAAGAAAAATAAAACGACCAACATATAATGTAAGATAGGTGGTTAGTGGAAAAAGCATAGAAATAGTTTCTTTGCCGATGATGACAAAAACACTACACAACAACACATCAATAACCAAGTAAACATACTTAAGAATGGGAAAGGAAAACAGTGTGTTGTTGTAAAAATAATAAAGTGCCGCAAGAACACCGCTAAAAAATAAAAACTCTTGGTTGTTGCGCGCAACCCTTAAAAAAAAGAACAGCGCAATGAAGCAGCAGTAGCCAAACAAAAAAAGTGCTTGACGCGGATTTTCTTTGACAAACGAATGTATTTGCTGTTTGATTGACGACATTAATGAAGAATTATTTCTTTAACAAAAACAACTATCCCAAAGCCGGCAATGCCTATGCCTGCTATCTTGTTAAAATTAACCATGGCCTTTTGTGTCATGTACTTTTTAATTCTACCCGCACTCCAAGCTTTGAGCACATCAATACTAAAAACTGTAATGATGGTGCCGGCAAAATATGACCAAGAATTCAATGGCTCACCTGCAAATCTGGGTAAAGACAAACCCACAAAGGCCATCCAAAAAAATATAACTGAGGGATTGGAAAGGTTGAACAAAAAGCCCTTGATAAAGAGTTTTGTTTTGTCACCTTTTTTAAGTGCTTCATCCACATCAAAGTTTACTTTTTTATGCGACATAAAAGTAACCACACCAAACACCAACAAAAGCAAGCTTCCGATAAAATAAATAGCTGTTCGATATTCAGGATCTTGAAAAACAGAAGCCAGTCCAAAATAGGCACAGGCAATACAAAAAGCATCGCTTAATATAATC
This sequence comes from Bacteroidia bacterium, assembly GCA_023262495.1. Taxonomy (GTDB): domain Bacteria; phylum Bacteroidota; class Bacteroidia; order UBA4408; family UBA4408; genus CAIKXD01. The sequence continues at coordinate 4,824 of JALRAS010000093.1, forward strand.
CCACATTCCATGGTCATGGCTAAATTAAAGCCGCGCTGAATACTGGTTTGAACAAGCATAAAAAAAACAGGCCCTATGGCTGCACTCAAAATTAAACCGGGAATAATACCCTGAAAAAAAGCACTCAACATAGGGATTATCCTTGAACAGAATTTTTGATTTTGCCTATAAAATTGTTCCAATCTTCAAGCTGAACACCTTTCATCACACGAGGGAATTTGTGTTGCCCTCCCGACTTTCCTTTATGCTCCATCCAATCGTTGAATACCTTCACAGGTAATACCTCAATTAAAATATCCTGCAAGGCATGCTTTCTTTCGGTTTGATAGTCATCATTGATTTCTTTCAATTTGTTATCTATACACTCTTTCAGCGCTTGTATGTCAACCTGATCGTCACAGGCCAAGTACCACTGATGTGCAAATAAATTATTGTACTCAACCGCATGCACTGTATATTCCGGAATAGCAATATTAAATACTTCCGAAGCATGCTTTACAGCAGTATTCATATTATCAACACTTAAGTGTTCTCCACAAAGACTAAGAAAATGTTTGGTACGACCAGTGATAATGATTTCACATTTTGATTTAGAGGTAAATCGTATAGTATCGCCAATGAGGTATCGCCATGCCCCCGAGTTGGTGCTGATGAGCAGCGCATAATCTTTACCTTCCTGAATTTCATCAATGAGCATGACTTTGGGCTCGGGCACAAGGTTTCCTTCAGGTGTGAAGTTTTCCTCGTTAAATGGAACGAACTCAAAGAAAATTCCGTTGTTCAAAACCAACTTCATGGCATGGGTATCCGGTCGGTTTTGATAAGCAATAAAACCTTCAGAGGCCAAATAAGTTTCAATGTAAATGAGTGGTTTACCCAATAACTTTTCAAAGCCCTTTTTGTAAGGTTCAAATGATACCCCACCATGAACAAATACCGACAGGTTAGGCCAAATTTCATGTATATTTTTAACCTTGTATCGCTCAATTACTTTTTCCATTACTATTTGTATCCAAGCAGGCACGCCCAATACAAAACCAATATCCCAATTGGGGGCATTATCAACTATTTTCTCGAGTTTAATATGCCAATCTCTTTCCAATGCAATTTCTCTACCCGGCTTGTAAAAACTTTGAAACCAAATAGGAATGTTACTCGTTGTGATTCCCGATAAGTCACCTTCGAAATAAGAACCATGATTATTTAAATCGGTGCTACCGCCAATCATCAAATAACCTTTTTGTAAAACATCTTCCGGAAGGTCGTATCTGGCAAGCGATAACATTTGCATTACACTGGTTCTTTTAATTGAACGCAGCATGGCATTTGAAACCGGTATGTGTTTGCTGGCTGCTTCAGAGGTGCCCGAACTGAGTGCAAAGTATTTTATCACACCCGGCCAACACACATTATTCTCATTCTCGAGGGCTCTGTGCCACCATTCGCTGTACATTTTATTGTAGTCGTGCACAGGCACTGTTCTTTGGTATTCGCGCATTGGGTTGGAGGAGGCCAATATGCGCTCAAAATTATAATACTTACCAAAGGCTGTATTTGATGCCTTTTTAAGTAGCTTATTAAAAGTTGTTTTTTGTGTTCTGTAGGGATTCTTTCTTACCGGAACGGCAGGAAGATTTTTTCTGAGCTCAATTACTTTTGACAGGATAGATCCGATAATTGCCATTGTTTAAATCTTTGAAATCAAAAAATTAATTTTATTGTTGTTGTCACATGCCATTAACATAAGCACTACTGTATCATTTTGAGCATATTTATTTCCATGGGTGTAAGAAACCGCCATCTTCCTCTTGCCAAATCTTTTTTAGTAAGACCGGCAAAGTAAACCCTATCTAGCTTCTTCACCTTATATTCAAAGTGCTCGAATATTCTGCGCACAATTCGGTTGCGACCTGAGTGCAACGTAATTCCAATTTCATTTTTACCATCAGAATTTTCAACATAGTTTGCCTCATCGGCCTTGATAAAACCATCCTCTAATTCAATACCCTCTTGAATAGACTTGAGATGTTCTTTCTTTACCGGCTTATCGAGTTCAACATGATAAATTTTCTTTTGCTTAAAAGAAGGGTGTGTGATTTTATCAGTAAGTTCACCATCGTTGGTGAGCAACAACAAACCTGTGGTATTGCGGTCTAGCCTTCCTACAGGATACACTCTTTCTTTACATGCCCCTTTGATTAACTCCATCACAGTTCTTCTTTCTTGTGGATCGTCAGAGGTGGTAATGTAATCCTTAGGTTTGTTGAGTAATATATATACTTGCCTTTCGGGCTTTAAACCTTGTCCTCCATAGTTAACCAAATCAGTACGTTTAATCTTAAAACCCATTTCGGTAACAACCTTTCCATTCACTGTTACTGCACCAGCTTTGATCAATTCATCGGCCTCACGCCTGCTGCAGATGCCCGCATTGGAAATAAATTTATTTAGCCTAATGGTTTCGTCATTGGGATCTTTTACCACACGCGGCATTGATGGTCCTTTAGGCGCTGACTTTTTACGTGGTTCATATGCCCTTTGTGGTTTACGCTCGCGCTTTTCAGACTGATCGAACAAGCTTTTCTTTTTGAAAGCAGCAGTTTCCTGATACCTATCATCTTGCTCCTCATCATGATTTGATTTAGGGGCATCTTTTTTATAAAACTTATCCGCTCTTGATTTAACTGTTTGAGCAAAATCATTGCGTTGACTAAAGTCCTCCCTTTTGCTGCCTTCCCTGGCACCATACCTTTTATCTTTTTGATAGCCGGTTCCTCGTTTTTCAAAGGAAGATTTGGAACCACCATATTCATTTGCATTTTTGTTTCTACTCTTGCTTTCAGCGGTATTGAGCAATAACTGAGTATTTTGCTCTTGTTCTTTCAGGTCATCATTGGGTTGCCACTTAGTGGGCGCTTTTTTTTTGTTTACCCCAACACCAGCCTCTGTTTTTTTACCGTAAAAATTCTTATTGAAAGGTTTAGTCTCCTCCTCCTTTTTCTTATTGTTAAACCTGTTTACTTTTCTTTCCATGATGGGTTTAGAATTATTAAGCGGTAAAGTTAACTTAAAAACCTTAAAATAACCTATTTTTTAGATTTGTTTTAAATTTACATTACATTTGAAAAAAAAACTTAATTCTTTAAAATGAAAAAAATACAACTCTTAGTATCCGGCCTTCTTTTAAGTGCCGGAGCATTTGCTCAAGCGCCAAAATTTGTGTTGTTTGAACATTTTACACAAGCCAGCTGCGGACCATGTGCTGCTCAAAATCCAGGATTTGAAACCAATATCCTGAATGCGAATTCTCAAACGGTAAGGCATATTGCTTACCACACCTCATGGCCAGGTGTTGACCCAATGAATGCAGCCAATCCCACTGAAGTTGCCGACAGGGTCGCTTACTATAACGTAAGTGGTGTGCCAGATGTGGTGCTTCAGGGTAACTACAAACAAGGCGGTCCTGCCTCTATGACACAAGCTGATGTTGATGCTCAGTTTTCGATGGGAAGTCCTATTAAAATTGAAGTTACGGAAGTTGATAATGGTGCTACCCGTGATGTTACTGTGGTAGTTAAAACCATTGGAACTGCTCCAATAGGAACATTTAAACTATATACAGCTGTTGTTGAAAATCCGATTGACTTTACTACTGCACCCGGCAGCAATGGTGAGCTGCACTTTCCCAATGTTTTTAGGAAAATGTATCCGAGCACTGCAGGAGAAAATGTTACACTTGCCCCTGTTGGTGGCGCTGTAACATTCAACTACACTTATAATGTTGATACAACTTGGGTTGCTGCGAATGTAAAAGTTGTATCTTTTCTTCAAGAAACAACAAGTAAAGAGGTGCTTAATGTAGGAAGTGTTGGTGACCCGGTGATCAATTATACATTATCCAATCCTAACAATGAAGTAAGCAATGTTGCAGCCGGAACAGCTACTTCTTTTACCTTTACAAGCGGTAACAGCGGTAGCGCATCCGAAGATTTTGTATACACACTTACCAATGATGCGCCCGCTGATTGGACTTCCAACTTTACCATTGATGGGAACAGTTTTGGTTCAACAGCCACCGTTACTTCTAATGCCGGCAGCACGGCCAATATCGTTGTGAATGTAACTCCGGGGGCTACAAGAGGTGTGGTTACCTATACACTTACAGTGAGTTCTGTTTCAAATCCCGGCTCACCGGTGATGTCCAAAAAAGTGTATGTTATTTCAGGTGTTACCGATTTGATTGTAAACAATTCAGGATATGTTGGTGATGGCGCAACAGCCGGCAGTGCTGCCAATTGGGGAGCTGTTTATACAAATGCCCTTGCTGCTGCCAACAATACTGGTTATGCATCAACTAATGACATGGTAATGCAAAAAGCAATTGATAACCTTGCCTTTACAGGAGTAAATAATGTATACTATAATGCAGGTTGGACTTTCCCCGCGCTTACAGACGGAGTTGTGCTTGCTCTCCAAAACTTTATGGACGGTGGAGGTAATCTATTCATTTCAGGACAGGATGTTGGATGGGAAATTGCAGATGTGGCCACATCAGGGTTTATTACACCTGCTAAAACCACATTTTTTAGTGATTACATGCATGCCACATACGTTGCCGATGGAGGAACAACTAATTCCACTTTAACAACCGTTAGTACCGATCCAATCTTCAGTGGTATTGCTTCTGCTCCAATCAATAATTTTTATGGTGGTACCTACTTCTTCCCTGACCAAATCAATGCTGCCGATACTGCTGCTAAGGTAATATTCAAGTATGGCACAAGTGCACGCGTAGGCGGTATCAGAGCACAAACAGCCAATTACAAAATGGTTTATATATGCGCAGGCATGGAGATGCTCAACAGTGCAAACTCTAATGAAATTTTAAAACGTGCGCACGACTGGTTTTATGGTTATCAAGGTACCGCATCTGTAAAAGAACTGGAATCTACTCAAGCAGGTATGGGGCAAAATTATCCAAATCCAAGCAACGGGTTAACAAGTATTACATTTGAAAATATTGATCAAGCAATGAATTTTGAATTGGCTGATGTAACAGGCAAAGTGGTATATGCACAACAAATTGCAAAAGGTACTAGTCGTATCGAGTTATCAACAGCAAGTTTTAGTGCAGGAAAATATGTTTACCGTTTAATTGATGCTAAAGGAAATAGCGTAAGCAAATCAATGATGATTAAATAGAAATTTAATCCTTAAAATAAAAAAAGCTGTACTTGTAATGGGTACAGGTTTTTTTATTTTATATCAATGATTTTATTTTTGAGCTCGCTAATGTTTAAATCTATTGCGGACACCACAATTTGGGCTTTCAAATATAAGGGCTCGCGCTCCTTCAATTTTTCATCAATGTATTGACGCAATGCTTCATCAGACTTTCCTTCAATCAGTGGCCTCTGCATGCGTCCTTGTTTGAGTCTATTAAAGATGGCCAAAACATTCATTTCTAAATATATCGTAATCCCATGCTCATTCATTTGCTGCATGGCATCATAAAAACATGGAGTGCCCCCTCCACAAGCAACAACCAGCTTTTCAAGCTTCAGTAGCGTTTGCAGGCATTGATGTTCCACCTCCCTAAAATAGTTTTCTCCATGTTCATTAAACAACTCACTGATGCTTCTTCCCTCCTGCTGCTCAATATAGCTATCGAGATCAATAAATGTGTAGTTGAGTTGAGCAGCCAACTTTTTGCCAACGGTTGTTTTACCGCTCCCCATAAATCCTGTTAAATAAACCACCTTCTTCATACATCAACTGCTTGATATGTTGTGATCACTTGTATGACACGTAAGATAGAAGAGAAACTGCCAATCAATATTTTTCATTTTTCGGGACTCACAACAGGTGCAAGTGTTTCAAGAAGATACCTTGTAGTAAAATCATAGTCAGGATTGGGTAGTAACTTCAAACACAGAGCAGCCGCCATTAAACCAACTCCTATAGAGGTGCCGGCAATTGCCTGCTTGTTGCTGTTGTCTGCAGCTACTTCGTAAGCAGAAAAAGTAGCTAAGCCACCTCCAAAATAAAGTAAAATCCTAGAAATTTGTCCCGCATTTTTCTTGGGCTTACGTCCCTTCCTATCAATCCAAATAATTTCTTTACAAGCATACTTTTTGCCTGCTATTTGAAGTTCATTCATGCTAACTGCTTCTAATGTACCTTTCGTTTTTTGTAACTGTCCGGCCACACCAAAATAAAAGGTATCCCCTACTTTAAGTTCAATCTCTTCTTTGTTATTTAAATCCGTAATCACAGCCCTTAGTTGAGCCTCACTCTTAAAACAGTTAAAGAGCAAAATAAGTACAAGTAAGCGAGACAATACTTTTGGCATGAGTTGAGATTAGTGCTCACAAAAATAGATTTTATTCTCTATTTCAACATCATATCTTAAATATAAGCTTTCGACCACCGCTTTTGAATTGAAAACATATAAAAGGATAACATCGAATTTTTTAAACCTGCTTACTCCCAACAATCACATCTGCTGAAACTTAAAGATAAGATATTTTTACCTGAATGCTGCACTTATGTTAAACCCTAATTAATCATTAGAAGTTAGGCATGTAACGCACTAGTGATTTTATGAGGGCAATCCCGCTTAGCAGGTGTTTTCAATCCATTGATTCAATAGATTGAAT
>JALRAS010000094.1 GCA_023262495.1 Bacteroidia bacterium
AATTTATCAAAAAACAAATCAAGAAAAGTCCCAACAACCTGACCTTAAAAGTGCATTTGGGTTACATTTATCGACTAAGCGGACAAGGTGAAAAGTCGAAAAAGGAATACAATGAAGCCATCAATAAAATGACGCGTAATCCAGAATTAATTATTCAGTTGAGTCAAGCATTCAACAGATATAAAGAGTCTGATTATGCCATTGCCACCTTGACTGAAGGAAAAAAGTTGATGCGTGAAGAATATACATTTAACATGGAGTTGGCACAAGCTTATGCCGATAAGAACGACTACAAAAACATGTTTAAAGAATATCTTGAGTTAATTAAATTCAATGAGTTTTATATTACTCAGGTGCAGAATTTACTTCAAGGATATTTTAGTGATGATTTTAAATCGCCCCGTGCCGAGGAGTTTCGCATGCAGTTATTGAAAAATATTCAACAATATCCCGATAATTATGCCTACACCGAAATGTTGATTTGGTTTTTCATTCAGCAGAAAGATTTTGACTCAGCATTTTTACAAGCGAAGGCAGCTGAGAAACGAAGCAAAGAACTTGTTGGCAGGGTGCTTCAATTGGCACAAATTTGTTTGTCAAATTTTGATTATGATGCAGCTATTAAGTGCTTTGAATATGAGGTGCAAAAAGGAACTTCAAATCCATACTATAGCTATGCCAGAACAGAATTTGTAAATACCATTCAAAAGAAAGTAACAGAATCAAATAGCTTTAATCCCAAAGATATTAGCGACCTCGAATCTACTTATCTTACAGCCCTTAAAGATATGGGTTATAATGCTGAAAGCATCGGGTTGGTTAGAGGTTTGGCTCATCTAAAAGCATTTTATAAAGGAGAGCCCGAGCAAGCTATAGAGCTCCTGCAAGTGGCGCTTACATACAAAAATGCAAGTGCCGAAATGCTGGCAGAGTGTAAACTCGAGTTGGGCGATATTTATATTTTTATAGGGGAAATGTGGGAGCCCGCATTGCTCTATGGGCAGGTAGATAAGAGTTTTAAGTACGATGCAATAGGGCAGGAGGCCAAGTTTAGAAATGCCCGTCTCTCATTTTACAAAGGAGAGTTCGAATGGGCGCAAGCACAACTCGATGTGCTTAAAGGAGCTACCAGCAAGCTCATTGCCAACGATGCTTTAGAGCTTTCATTGTTGATTAGCGATAATACCGTTGACTCTAACTTTGTGCCACTTACCATGTTTTCTCGTGCCGATTTGATGAGCTATCAAAATTATGATAGTTTGGCACTGCTCACGTTAGACTCTATTAATAAAGAGTTTCCGGGGCATTCGCTGTCCGATGATATTTTATACAAGAAATATAAAATTGCCTATAAACAAGGGAATTTCCGGTTGGCTGCCGATAAATTAGAGCAACTTATTTTGAATTATGGCGAGGATTTATTGGGTGATGATGCAGTTTTTAAATTGGCCGAATTGTATGAGAAAAAACTGAACGATAGCGAGAAAGCTAAAAAACTTTATCAAGATGTTTTGCTCAACTATCCTGCTAGTTTATATACCGTAGAGGCGCGCAAACGTTACCGCAAAATGCGTGGCGATGGCTTTAACTAATGACTAAATAAACGAAGATGATTATTTACAACGTAACCATAAATATTGATAAAGATATACATGAAGAATGGCTTCATTGGATGAAGGCCGTTCATATACCTGATGTGATGGCAACAGGATGTTTTATTGAAAATAGAATCTGTAAAATCATAGGTGATGAGGAAACCGGTATTAATTATGCGATACAATACACCGCCCGCGATATGTCGGTTTATGAAACATATAAATCTGAATTTGCACCCGCCTTGCAAAAAGAAGTAACAGCGCGTTATCCGGGAAAATTTGTGGCTTTTCGTACCTTACTCGAAGTGCTTTAAACATTTAATAAAAAAGATTTGAGCAACTACGTTAGAGCAAAAAAGCATTTAGGACAACATTTTTTAAAGGATGAGCAAATTGCGCAAGATATTGTGGCAGCGCTTCCATCATATAGCAGCTTACATCATGTAATTGAGGTAGGGCCCGGCATGGGTGTGCTTACCAAATACTTAGCTCAGTTGCCCAACATTCAGCTAAAACTTTCAGAAATAGACAGAGACTCGGTAGCTTATTTGAAACAGCATTATCCTGCACTATCTGATAGCATTGTGGAGCAAGATTTTTTACAAATTGACTTATCAAAATTATTTGAAGGACAAGTAACGGTGATTGGCAATTATCCTTACAATATTTCCTCTCAAATATTATTTAAAGCACTCGAAAACAGAGAACAAGTTGAGTGTGTGGTGGGCATGTTTCAGAAGGAAGTGGCCGAGCGAATTGCAGCACCCAAGGGAAGTAAAACATACGGCATTTTAAGTGTGCTGTGTCAGGCGTTTTATACGGTAGAATACCTTTTTACAGTGCATGAACATGTGTTTATTCCACCCCCAAAGGTGAAGTCGGCTGTAATTAGATTAGTAAGAAGAAAAACAGCAGATATACAATGCGATCATCGCTTATTTTTTGCGGTAGTGAAAACAGCATTCAATCAGCGTAGGAAAACATTGAGGAATGCCCTTAAACCTATTTTAAAAGGCGCTTCCATCGATAGTCATCTATTGGATAAAAGGGCAGAACAGCTTGGTGTAGATGATTTTGTAGGCATCACCAATTTGATTGAAAAGTTGGGTACTGTCCATCAATAAATTTGTATCAATACTGCTGTAAATTCCTTTGAGATTGTTATCGGATAACATAAAAAAATCTCTCGCATGTCAACAATCTAACAAAACATAGTTAATTTAGCGGCTCATTTTTTGAATTTGAAGAAGATTGCCATATTGGCCTCCGGAAGCGGAAGTAATGCCGAAAATTTGATTAGTTATTTCAATCAGCACGATACTGCTAAGGTTGTTTTTGTGCTCACCAACAACCCACATGCGGGCGTTATTAATAGATGTAAAAGATTGGCAGTGCCTGTTTTTGTGATGGCCAACAGTGAGTTTGAAAATCCAGATAATGTGCTGCAGTTGTTGAACAAAAACCAAGTTGATGTGATTGTGCTTGCCGGTTTTTTAAGAAAAATCCATCCGCGATTGATTGATGCATTTCCCAATAGCATCATTAATATTCATCCTGCCTTGTTGCCCTCTTTTGGCGGCAAGGGTATGTACGGAGACAAAGTTCATCAGGCCGTGATCAATGCTAAGGAAAAAGAAAGTGGGATTAGCATTCATTTTGTAAATGATGAGTATGATGAGGGAAAGATAATTTTTCAAGCGAAATGTGCAGTGGATAAAGATGAAACAGTATTATCCTTGGCAGAAAAAATTCACCAATTAGAACATCAGCACTTCCCCAAAGTATTGGAACAATTGTTGTTGAACACATCAAATTAAAAGCATACCTATGATCTATTGCCTTCGAAACTTTAAAAAATCAGTGTTGTTAGTTTGTATCCTAATAGCGGGCCTTGCCGCTACAGGTAATGCTCAAACCATGCCTGTAAACAAGGACTCGTTGGTGATGAATGCTGATGATGACATTATGATTCTTCAGCAAAAATATGTGGCTCTGAACAAACTTAAGCAAAGTATACCGGGGTATAGAATACAAATACACTTTGGGAATGAGCGTGAAAAAGCACGAGAAATTAAAACCAAATTCCTTCAAGAATTTCCCGACATACCGGCTTACGATAGCTATCAAAGTCCGAATTTTAGGGTGCGTGTAGGTGATTACAGGAGCAAATTGGAGGCTGCCGGTTATCTGAACCAAATCAGTGCGCAATTTCCCAGCTCGTTTATCGTAAGCGACAAAATCAAATATCCCAAATTGATTATTGACTAATCCTTACCTAGAAAAAAAAATAGGAATAATTTCCGGATGCGCTACCAATGCTGATTATTGGCCTGCAGTAATCAATTGCACACATTGCCTAGTATGCAATGAACTGAGCAATCTGTTTCTGAATGTCTCTCAATACAATTTCGTCAGCTATTTTTCCGTCACGAATAAGGGCTGAAATACCCGAAATTGGTAGTTTATAGGGCATAACATGAGCATGCAAGTAGTGCAATATGCCGGTTAAATGATCCATTCCGCGCAAGTTTCCCCCTCTGCCTGTGGCTACACCTGTCAGTGAAATTTTTTTGCCCTCAAGCGCCTTGTGGGGCATGGCATCTATAAACAGCTTGAGTATGCCCGGAAAACTGCCGTTGTATTCGGGCATTACAATCATTAATTTGTCGCTTTTCCCAATGTATTGCTCAACAATTGCTTCAAATTCGGGTTGCTTTTCACCAATGCTTTGCTTAACCATGTATATGGGGTTAATTTCTTCTAGAGTAAGCACCTGAAAGGCCGCTTCTGAACTTATTAAAAATTGTTGATAAGTTTTGGTGATGATAGAGGTCCTGTTATCGGGACGGTTGGTGGCATTTAGTAAAGTTATCATTTTATTTTTTCAACAAAAAACTGTTTAAATTATTAACACATTTAAAGGGCAAAGAATCGTAAATTCGCATGATTTTGAAAGGGCTTCGCAAATATATGGGATAGATTGATGTGTTGCCTCGGTCAAAAATAATACTAAAAACTATGCAAATAACATATTACGGTCACTCTTGTTTTGAAATTGTGGTGAACAACAAGAAAATTTTGTTCGATCCTTTTATTTCACCCAATCCTTTAGCTGAAAAAATTGATATCAAATCAATCAAACCCGACTACATTTTACTTTCTCATGGTCATTACGATCATGTGGCCGATGCCATTGAAATTGCACAATCAAGTGGGGCAGTTGTTATTGCCAATTGGGAGATTGTACAATGGCTCAACAAAAATGGGGTAAGCAATACACATCCCATGAATACTGGCGGAAAGTGGATGTTTGATTTCGGCAAAGTGAAGTGTGTGGCGGCCGTTCACAGCAGTAGTTTGCCTGATGGCAGCTATGGTGGTTCAGCAATGGGTTTTATCATTGAGTCGCACGAGGCTAATTTTTATTACTCGGGAGATACTGCCCTTACCTATGATATGAAGCTGATTGGTGAATTTAGAACACTCGATTTTGCTTTACTATGCTTGGGCGATAACTTTACAATGAGTGTGGATAATGCCATTATTGCTGCTGATTTTATTAAGTGCCGCAAAATTATTGGGATGCATTATGACACCTTTGGATTTATCAAAATCAATCACGAGGAAGCCAAAGGAAAATTTGCCAATCAAGGCAAAGAACTTACCCTAATGGAAATTGGAGAAACAAGGAATTACTAACGATAAATAGAAATTAAAAAAATATATAAGCAGCGTTTAACATGGGGAAAATTATTTCAATTGCAAATCAAAAAGGTGGGGTCGGTAAAACAACAACTGCTATCAATCTGGCGGCCAGCCTAGCTGTGCTCGAATTTAAAACCTTGCTGGTTGATGCCGACCCGCAAGCCAATGCCACCTCGGGGGTGGGCTTTGATCCAAAAAATATTAAAGCAGGCATTTACGAGTGCATCATCAATGAGGCCGAACCGGCAGATATCATCTTGGAAACATCAACGCCAAATTTGTATTTGCTTCCTGCGCACATCGATTTAGTGGGTGCAGAAATAGAAATCATCAACATGCCCGATCGTGAACAAATGGTTCGTTCGGCATTATTAAAAATCAAAGATGACTATGATTTTATCATCATCGATTGTTCACCTTCATTAGGATTGGTAACCATCAACTCGCTCACCGCATCAGACTCTGTAATCATTCCTGTTCAGTGTGAGTATTTTGCGCTCGAAGGGTTGGGCAAATTGCTTAATACCATCAAAATTGTACAAAGCCGCCTCAATACCGATTTAGAAATAGAAGGGATTTTACTTACCATGTACGATATCAGACTTCGCTTGAGTAATCAAGTGGTGGAGGAAGTAAAAACACATTTTCAGCAAATGGTATTTGATACCATCATACAGCGAAACACAAAGCTAGGAGAAGCGCCAAGTTTTGGCGAAACTATCATCATGCACGATGCAACAAGTAAGGGAGCCATCAATTACCTCAATCTAGCCAGAGAAATTTTACAAAAGAATGGTCTTACACGACTAAGTAATGACGAAAAAACTTTACCGGAAGAATAATCATGAGTAACAACACCAAAAAAAGAGCTCTGGGCAAAGGATTGAGCGCCCTCTTAGAGGATAACAAAACTGACATCACTAGCAGCAATACTGTAACCGAAATCAGTACTGCGGTGGTTGGCAGTGTGGCTATGCTAAAAATTTCGCAGATAGAAACCAACCCGTTTCAACCCCGCACACATTTTGAAGAGGTAGCCCTGCAAGAATTGGCTGACTCTATAGCGCTACACGGAATTATTCAGCCGGTAACAGTGCGCAAAATGGGATACGATAAGTATCAACTTATCAGTGGAGAAAGACGCTACAGGGCCTCACAACTTGCAGGTCTTACAGAAGTGCCTGCGTATATCAGAATTGCCAACGATCAAGCAATGCTCGAGATGGCACTTGTTGAAAATGTGCAACGCGAAAATCTTGATGCCATTGAAATTGCCATCAGCTACAAAAGATTGATTGACGAATGTAATCTTACCCAAGAAGCCGTATCTGAAAAGGTAAGCAAGCAAAGAAGCACAGTAACCAATTATTTGCGATTACTTAAATTACCTGAGCAAATTCAAGTGGGTTTAAAAGAGCAGCAAATCAGTATGGGGCATGCCCGTGCACTCATCAATATAGATAACAAGGATACGCAGTTAGCCATTTTTCATAACATTGTGGAGCAGGATTTATCGGTAAGAGATACCGAAGAATTAGTGCGCGAAACCGCAAAGGGAGGGGCAACTGAAACAACCGAACTAAAGACACAACCCAAAGAAAAAACTGCAGGAAATACGGCCACAGATGTTACTTTGAGCAAGGAGTTGAAAGCTGTTTTTAATAAGCATGCTGAGGTTAAAAGAGCGGCAAATGGAAAAGGGAAAATAATCCTGCCTTTTTATTCTGAGCAGGAGATGAAACTGTTCCTGAATCGCTTGTTCAGATAAATGCAACACATGTTTTTAAGGCACCACAAGCGCATGAAAAATACAGTGTTTTTATTGTTTTTTTGTGTGTGTAATTTGATGCTGTCAGCGCAGCAAATACCGGCCTCCCTAACCAATGTTGAAATGCTTGCTGTTCACCCTGTAACAGTGATATCTTTGCATGCCGATACCTTGCTTAAAGATAAAAAGAGCTCCGAGAAACATTCAAAAAAAGTGGTTCTGCATAATCCTAAAAAAGCCGTTTTGTTGAGTGCCGTATTGCCGGGAGCAGGTCAAATTTACAACAAGAAATATTGGAAAGCACCTATAGTTTGGGCCGGAATTGGCGTTTGCGGTTATTTTATCAGAAATAATCATTTGCTTTACAGCGATTATAAGAGTGCCTTAATTCAGCGTGCCGACACTACTATCAAGGAGCCCGATAAATACCTTGGTGTATACTCATCAGATCAGTTGATTACTTTGCAAGATCAGTACAGGCAGAGTAGAGACTTGTTTATTATTGTAACTACTTTGGTGTATGTACTCAATGTGGTTGATGCCCTTGTTGATGCCCATCTCTTTTCTTTTGATGTGAGTGATGATTTAAGCTTTAACTGGCAACCTTATTTCAATTCGAGTGTTTATAGCGGTAATCATACCGGTGTAAGTATGCAACTGAAATTCAGGTAACAAAAACAAATGGATTTTTTTCCTTTAGATACCGATAAGCAATTTGAATTTGATAAAATCAAAAGTCATATTGTGCAACATTGCCGATGCACTCCTTCGCGTGAGTTGGCCGCATCCATAAAACCTTTAAAGCATGTGGAGCAATTGATGTTGTTGCTCTCACAGTGTGATGAATACAAGCGCATCATTGAACACAAAATGTTTTTTCCTGACGCTACCTTTACCGATTTAAGTAAAGAAGTAGGATTGTTATTTATACAAGGTTCGGTGATAGGACAGGAGCAGTTTAGTAACATCAGATCGGTGAGCGATACGGTAAATACGATCATTGCCTTTTTAACCGAGAAGCAAAAGTTGTTTCCGGCCTTGTTCAAATTGATTGATGAGTTATACATCACCACCGAAATCATTGATGCCATTAATCACATCATTGATATACATGGCGAGGTAAAATCATCTGCCTCAAAAGAGTTGGCAGAAATAAGGAGGGATTTGAGTGCCAAAAGGAGAGAGGCAGATCGTAGGTTTAGAAGTTTTGTGAATGATTTAAGGAAACTGGGTTGGCTGCGCGATAACGAAGAAAACTTCTACAACGGAAGGAGAGTGCTATCGGTATTGGCAGAGCACAAACGTGATGTAAAAGGATTGGTTCATGGCAGTAGCGATACAGGCAAAACCACATTTATTGAACCATACAATACAATAGAAATCAATAACGAAATTGCCGATTTAGAGCAATCTGAAAAAAGAGAAGTGTACCGATTGCTTAAGCAGTTAACAGATGATATCAGGCCACACCGAACGCTCATTAAAAATTATCAATTGGCGCTTACTCATATAGATTTTACCAGAGCAAAGGCCTTATTTGCAACCGAAATAAATGCGCACCTGCCGCAAATTGAAAGGCAACCGGTGATCAAGTTGGTGAATGCACGTCATCCGCTATTGCTGCTGCAAAACAAGCACCACAAAAAAAATACTGTTCCGCTTAATCTTCATTTGGATGCGCTACATCGTATTGTAATTATCAGTGGGCCTAATGCCGGTGGTAAGTCAATTACACTCAAAACGGTAGGGCTATTGCAAATGATGTTGCAAAGCGGATTGCTGATATCTGCTGCCGAAGGATCGGTGATGAGTTTGTTTCAACAGGTACATAGTGATATTGGCGATAGTCAAAGTATAGAATATGAGTTGAGTACTTACAGCAGTAGATTGGTAAAAATGAAGTACTTTGTGGAGCATGCCAACCGTAGAACTTTAGTGCTTATTGATGAGTTTGGTACCGGTTCTGATCCCGAATTAGGAGGTGCTATTGCCGAAGTAATATTGGAAGAGTTGGCAAGAAAAAAAGCTTTCGGAATAGTTACAACACATTACACCAACATTAAACTGCTTGCCGAAAATTTGCACGGTGTTACCAATGCCTGCATGGTTTTTGATGCCGAAACACTACAGCCAAAATATGAATTGCTTGTGGGGCAGCCCGGAAGTTCGTATACCTTTGAAGTGGCTCGTAAAATAGGTTTGCCCGAAGATATCTTGACAAGGGCAGGTAAAAAAATTCAGCGCGAAAAATTAAAACTTAATCACATGTTGCTCACCTTGCAAAAGGAAAAACAGAAGTTAAGTAATAGCATCGATGAATTAAAAAAACAGGAAGAAAAGGCCGATGAGTCGAGCAGAAAATATGATGCCTTAGCAGAAAAAATAAGACTTAAACTTGAGCGCGATAAAGAAAAGGCCGAAGAGAATGTGCGGCTGGCAGAGCTGGGAAGGCGATTGCATGTCCTTACACAAGATTGGGAAAAAGCCACTCAAAAAAAGGAAGTGATACAAAAGTTTGTTGGGCTAATGACAGCTGAAAAAAAGAAAAAAATGGAGAAAATTGCGGAAGAAAAACGCAGCCGAAAAAAAGAAAAAACAATTGCCCGAAAAATAGAACAAATTAAAGTTGGCAGTAACGTAAGATTACTCAATAGCAAGCAAACAGGCATTGTGGAAGAGATTGCAAAAAACAAAGCCAAAGTTACCTTTGGTGGAATTAAAAGTATTGTATCTATCGAGAACTTAGAACTCGCTTAATACCCAATAGTATTTCATACCCATATATTGCTCACACAAACCAAGCAATTTCTTCAGCAATAAATTGATGAATTAGTTTTGCGCAACTCAAAAAATACAGGCCGTTTAAATTGATACAAACCGCTTTTTGAAATGTTGGATTGGTGTTTCAATGAGATACCATGACAGCGAAGCAATCACAAGAGTTATTAGAAAGTTCATCAATAGGATGATGAATGAACGAGCAAAGTGCATTGTTGAAAATAAATCGAGTTGTTGTACCAGGTAGTTGGTAATAATGGGTGCCATCACATGGTACAAATACACTCCATAGCCGACCTTCCCGATATATCTGATGATGCGGCTTTCAAGAACCAAATTAACGAAACCGGTTTGTTTATTACTCAAGCAATTGCATACAATCCACAAACATAGGCCACTGATGCATAGTCGGAAGATGCTTAATGCGAGGGCATCTTCAGCACCAATAAAAATAAATCGGTAACAACAAATGATAAATAAGCCACCACTTAAGTATAGTATATAACGCTTACTCAAGATTGTTTCCAAGCTCTTTTCCATCACAAGATAATAGGCAATCAGCGCACCAACAGAAAAAGCATCGCTGCAACAAAATGGGAATAAAAAAGCAGCTTTAGGAAGATTGAAATAGTAAAGCGCAATGATACGCGATACGATGGCTAATAGGATTCCTCCATAAAAAAATGGCTTCATGAAACGCATAGGAATCCACAGCACAAAAAATGGAAACAGGAGATAAAATTGCTCTTCGATAGCAAGTGTCCATAGGTGGTTAAATAAACACCAGGTCCTAGGGTCTGGGATTTTTTAACATGACCTGTGTGTGTGTGTCTGTCTGTGTGTGTGTCCTTGTCGTCCTCCCACATATGAATACCGCACCTTAACCGTCATCCTGCCGTATGCGCCACCATGGGTATGGGTTTCTAGTCATGGCTCGTGTCTGTGTGTCCCTGCCGTGTCTGTCCTTGTCGTCATCACATTCAAAATAAGAACACCACCACATCAGAGTTCTCACCACCAGCATCACCATCATCATCATCATCATCATCATCATCATAATATTAAGGTCACATACCACCACCAAAACTAGCTTTCAAAAATTATTAAAATTTTAAATATTTAATTTAATTCAATGAAACTAAAATCCGATTTAATTGAACATCAAAATAAAAATAAATAAAATTATTAAAGTCACCATTCACCACCATGATTGGCTGTCATTAGTTATCAAAGAACTTCGATATTTAACTCGCTCCAAATAAATCATTTTTGGTAATCATTGTCGATAATGATTAGGCCCTATTTAAGTTAGATTCTAAAAGTTAGTTTACAAAAGTCAACACGAAAAAGTGAATCCGGTAGACACTGGAGGGTTTTTGATTGACGACATTTTGG
>JALRAS010000095.1 GCA_023262495.1 Bacteroidia bacterium
GCAGGCAGCACCTGCCGACAACCATGAATCAAGCATCACCGTATTATCTTTTGCGTTTGCTTTGGTGTAAGCCGGGTAAACGTCACCCCTATCTTCGTTATTAAAGAATAAAGTTGATGTTTCAATCCTCAATTCATGTCCGGGTAAACCGTATGCAGCTTGAAATTTGTAGCCGGGCAATAAATCAAGGTAGAATCGATAGGTCATGGAACCAACCGGCAAAACACCACCAACATCATTTACAGTGGTATCATTGGCATTTGATAAATAATATTTTTCTACAATTAATCCCTCTAATCCGTTTTGGGAATAGGCAAATTCAACCAATGAAATTATTAATAATAAGGAAAGTAATTTTTTCATTTGTACCATTTTTTTTGTGGTGCAAATAAACATGTTTATCAAGTTTTCAGGGGTTTAGTAATCATTATGATATTGTTAAAGGTAGGAAAGTAGAAAGAGGCATAGCACAATATGATTCAAATTATAATGAACTGTGTATGAATACTATTGGCATTTTTTTTTGATGTTAATTCCTCTGTTCAACAACAACTATCCGGTTCAATTAACATTTTATTAGTATTAAATAAATTTTAAAGCAATTTTATCTTAACTATTCGGCATTTAAATAGCTCTTAATAAACAACAATTTATTAACGTAGAAGCAAAAAATGGTAATCAGCAAGCCATACTTTTGTATTAATGATAAAAGACAAGAATAAAACACTTGTAATTTCTCCCCATCCAGATGATGGAATATTAGGTTGTGGTGCCACAATCATGCGTCTTACCGGTGAGCAAACTAGTGTTTATTACGCTGTTTTTTCTATAACTGATTTTGAGGCATCACCCCACTCGGCATTAACCGAAAATTCCGCAATGTTTGCCAAATCACTGTTAGAATTAGGTATCCCTCAACAACAAATAAGTTTATTTAATTTCACTACTCGTAATTTTTACAAATACCGGCAAGAAATACTCGAATTGCTCATTAGTTTGCGTCAGCTAATTCAACCACAACAGGTTTTTATGCCCTCAAGTACCTCCATACATCAAGATCATTGTGTGGTATATGAAGAAGGTTTGAGAGCGTTTAAGCACATTTCGTGTTATGGGTATGACTTGCCCTGGGACGCTATTAATTTTGAAACAAGTTGCTTTTTTAAAGTAGAAGAGACACACATCAATCAGAAAATAAAAGCCTTGCAGTTCATGAACCAAAGCAGTACTAATAAATATGCTAATGACTCATTTATTGGTGGGCTTGCACGTGTTAGAGGAACACAAATCAATACTGATTTTGCCGAAGCTTTCGAAGTCCTAAGAACAGTGATGTAGATACTAATCTTTGATCAATAACGCCATGCCAACCCAATATTAATTTTGTGTTAACTCTACCCTTAACTTAATTAATAAATACTTAACCACAGATTAACGCTCAAAAAACCCTACCAGGATAGTTTTGCATCATCAAAATTTTAAAAAAACAAAATTGATGAAAAAAATTTACACACTTACAGTAGGGCTCTTAATGGCAAGCGCCTCCCTAAAAGCTCAAACTATTGTTAATATTGTTGATGCCGATCTTAATGCAGGTCAAACTTACAATTGGACCAACAATAACATTTATTTACTTGATGGTTTAGTTTTTGTTGAGGATGGCGCCACACTCAATATTGAGGAAGGTACAATCGTAAAATTTACACCAAGAGCAGATATTGGAAATCCTTCGGCTCTTGTGATTTGCCGTGGTGCAAAAATTTTTGCCAATGGTTCAGTTACAGCGCCAATTATTTTTACCGCTGAAGACGATGATGTTGCCGATCCTCAAGATTTAGGTCCTACAGATAATGCACTTTGGGGTGGGATTGTAGTACTTGGGAAAGCTTACACCATTAAAAATGGTAATACTGAAGTAAATGTGGAAGGAATTCCTACTACTGAGCCAAGGGGTGTTTATGGTATGCCTGCCGGCAGCAATGTAGACACCGACAATTCGGGGGTATTACGCTATGTCTCTATCCGTCATGGTGGTCGCCAAATTGCTACAGGGAGTGAACTCAATGGATTAAGCCTTGCTGCAGTTGGAAGCGGTACAACACTTGAATATATTGATATTTATGCTAACTCTGATGACGGTATTGAATTTTTTGGAGGTACTGTAAATTTAAAATACGCCTCTGTTGCCTTCACAGAAGATGACTGCTATGATTGGGATGAATCTTGGAAAGGTAAAGGTCAGTTTTGGTTTTCAATACAAAGAGATGATATTGCTGATGCGGGATGGGAGTGCGATGGAAGTACACCAGATGATTTAACCCCAGCCTCTGACCCTATCGTTTACAACGCAACACACATAGGTTCGGGTCCGGGTGCAGCTGCTTCTAACCCAATTGGATGGTTATTTAGAGCTGGCACAAGAGGTTATGCATCAAATAGTATTGTTACCGAAATGAAAGGTAAAGGTATTGAAGTGCAAGACAAGCCAACCAACACCAGCGATGCTTACGCACAGCTCCTAGCCGGTGAATTGACGATCAAAAACAACCTATTTCACAATATTGGCAGTACAACAGTGATTGATGGCACTTCAAATGGAATCATCAGAATTACTGCCAGTGCTGATGATGCTACTGCCACTGCTTTAATCAACCACCTTACTACCAACAGCAACCTAGTTGCAAACCCTTCCTTGTATGGAATCAGCAGAACTCAAAATGGTTTACTTGATCCACGCCCTAGCGGAACAGGAGCAGCCTACTCAACCTCTCTTGATACTTACCCTGCCGGTGATGCTTTTTTTACTACTGTAAACTACAAAGGTGCTTTTTCAACTTCATCAACTGAATTGTGGTTATCGGGTTGGTCAAGTCTTGCAAAAAATGGACACCTTGTTAATGTTACCGGTATCAATGAGTATAACTATGTTTTGAATTCTTTAGTGCTTTTCCCTAACCCTTCCAATGGAATCTTAAACATCGGATACGAGTCAAATGGAAAAGTTGTTGTTCAAATCATCAATAGTCAAGGGCAATCAGCCAAGGTTATTTCCAATAACACAAGTGCCTCAGGAGTTCAAACACTTGATGTTTCTGACTTAAGTAAAGGACTTTACTTCATAAGCTTTACCAACGGAAATCAACAATTTACAAAAAAATTAATCATCGAATAATACAATAAAAATACTCAGGTATCAGCAGGGGGAGCAATCCTCCTGCTTTTATCGTTTTAAGGACCTGCTCAATTATTCCCTAAAAAAATGAATCAACTATTCTCAAAAACGCTTACTTTCATTGCTTTCTTTTTCTGTTTTTCAAATCATATAATTGCTCAAAACGGAACGCTTTCAGGTAAAATTATCGATAAATCAACCGGAGAAGAAATTATTGGTGCCGTAGTAAAAATTGAAGGAACAAACACCGCAACCACAAGTGATTTAAGTGGCAATTATGTATTGAAAGTGCCTGTAGGAACGCATACTATTTCATGTAATTTTATCAGTTACCGCAAGGTTATCATCAACAATCTAGTTGTAAAAGAAGGAGAAAATATTGTGCTCGATTTTACCCTTGAATCGGATAATGTTGAAATCAAAGAAGTAGTGATTGAAGCGGTTCAACAGAGGAATACAGATGCTTCACTCATTTCTATTCAAAAGAAATCATTTGCGGTACAGGACGGTGTATCGGCACAGCAAATGGCTCGTACGGGAAGCAACAACGCTGCAGAGTCGATGAAACAAATGACGGGCGCCAATGTGGAAGATGGTAAATTTATGGTGATGCGTGGACTTGGCGACAGGTACTCAATTGCGCAATTAAACGGGCTACCAATACCAAGTAGTGATCCATACCGAAACGCCTCAAGTCTTGATTTAATCCCATCATCTTTCGTAGACAATATTGTAACCACCAAAACCTTTACACCTGACCAACCCGGAAATTTTGCAGGTGGTAATTTGAATATCACTACCAAGAGCTTTCCCGAAAAGCCATATTTAAATGTCAGTGTTTCCCAGTCATTCAATACGCTTTCATCACTTAATAGCGATTTTCTAACTTATCAAGGTGGAACAAATGATTGGCGCGGAGTGGATGATGGTACAAGAAAAGTACCCGATCTTGTGCTCAACGATTCGGTGAGAGATTTATTGAACTCAAGTTTATACTTAAGTGCCCGAAATAAAAGCGAAGTAAACAGTGCCAAACGAGAATTATTCAACAATTCGGCCAAGGCGTTCAGCAATGTTTTTATTGCCGAAAAAGCTGGTGAAATGAATAATGAAAGCGGTTTCAATTATCAAATGAAACAACTATTCGGATTGAATAACAATTTTCAAAGAACACCACTCAATAATAATTACAGCTTTGCAGCAGGCAAAAGCATCGCAAGGAAAAACATTGAAATTGGAATGACAGCCGGTGGTAATTATCAACGTAATTTTACGCATTACACAGATGGAGAAATCAATACCTTTATCAATACCAACTCGGAAAAATTATTTGCTTACCAAGCACTTAAAGAAACAAAAAGTATCGATAATCCTCAATTAGGAGGTCTTGCAAACGTTGCCATTAAAATTGCAAAAAAACACAGCATAGGGGTTACAGGAATTTATAGCAATGATGCCGAGAAAGTATCACGTCAACAAACAGGATCGTTTATGGGACAGGTGTCTGACAGCCGTGCACAATTTAATACCAACGTACTCGAGTTTACCCAAAGAGAATTAAAAACCATTGTACTCAATGGCAGCCATAGTTTCAATGTACTGCACGGACTTGATATTGATTGGTCGGCAAGAAACACACAAACAAGACAATATGAGCCGGATTTACGTTATTTTGCCTACACATCGGTGAGAGATACTGCTGATAGCGTTGCAGCTGATGGCAGTTTGGTACGTTATCTTGATACCGCCTATTACATGAACAATGCAGAGTTTGCTTTCCCTTATCACTTTTACAGAGATTTAAGAGATCAACAACAGCAAGCAAAAATTGACTTCACTTTAAATGTCAATAAATCGCAGAGCTTTAAAATCAAATGGGGCGGATACTACAGCGATACGCAAAGAAACTTTGAAGAGTATCGTTTTCAGATGAATAATACGGGTATTCAATCTTCACAAAAACTTTTACTGGATAATTTTAATGGGGATTTAATCGCCTTCTTAAATAGCGATAATTTTGGAATAACAGATACTTTGTATACTGCTGCAGGAGCGGTAAGTAGATATTCTACAGGATGGCACTACATCAATCAAGTAAACAATCGTAACTTCTATACAGGTTCACAAAATATTGCTGCTGCCTATGCTATGACTGTATTTTCACCTTTCAAAAACTTTAAAGTAATCACCGGGGCACGTGTTGAGTCTACGGATTTAAATGTGGTAAGTCGCGATACCAACGCTATCTTTTATTCTATTAATGGCGACAGCATTACTGATCCCGGGAAATTAAAATTAGTAGATTTATTACCGTCTATCAATACCGTTTACGCCCTTACCGAAAATTCAAATATCAGACTCGCGTACAGTCAAACGATAGCACGTCCAAACATGCGTGAACTTGCTCCATTCGAACAATTTGATACTAAAAATGGATTTTTTAATGTGGGTAATCCAGGCCTTAAAAGAACGCTCATCAACAACTTTGACATTCGTTACGAACTGTACACACGTCCGGGAGAAATTATTGCCGTAAGCGCGTATTACAAAACATTTAAAGACCCTATCATCAGGGCCTTCAATCCTAAGGCAACAATTCCGGAATTGAGTTTTGTTAATGTTGACAAAGCAGAAGTATTGGGTGCTGAATTTGAGTTCAGAAAGAGTCTTGATTTTATTTCCCCATTCCTACATCATTTTTATTTGAATACCAATCTCACCTTGATAAAGTCGCGCGTTGATATTCCTACACAAGAGATTGAAAATTCTAAAAATGTAGACTCTACATACAACCTGGTAAATAGACCTTTTCAAGGGCAAGCACCGTATATTATCAATGCTATTTTAACTTATGCCAATCCTAAAATAGGACACGAAAGCTCACTTTCATTTAATGTTTCGGGAGCAAAATTATATAGTATTTCATTGTTTGCCACACCTGATGTGTATGAAGCGCCTGTTCCTTTTCTAAACTTTAAAACCACTCAAAACATTGGTAAGTATTGGCAAATATCATTCACCATGCGCAATCTGTTGAATGCTATGGTTAGAAAAACTCAGGTATATAAAGGACAAACTTACTTTGCAGAAACTTTTCAAATTGGAAGAACATTTGGTTTAGGTGTTAGTTTCAGAATCAAATAATTCATCCACATTTCATAACACAAGCAAATATATTTTAGCCCAATCATTGTTATAAAAAATATTTTTATTTGGGATAAAATTAATTGCTGTTGTATGCTTACCAAATTTTTGGTAAGAATATGATGAGCCCTATGATGAATGCTGTAAGCGAAGCAATCAAAACAGCACCGGCTGCTAAATCCTTTACGATTTTTGCCTGCTCATTTATTTGAGGAGAAACCATATCGGTTAATTTTTCAATAGCTGTATTAAGCATTTCTGCTGAAATAACAATGCCTATGGCAAAAACAACTGCTATCCATTCCATTGAACATATTTTAAACCAATAGCCTGCTCCTAACACCGCAACAATAGCTATCAAATGCATCGTTGCTTGTGTTTCAAATCTTATAAAAAAAATTACACCCTCAAAAGCATATACAAAACTTTTTAAACGCGCTTGTATCGAAAATGGCCTATCGCTCTTCATGTTTGGGTAGATAAATTAAAAAATACAAAGTTAGATAACTCTTAGGCTTATTCCCAACACTTGGCCTACATTAAAAAAAGCCACTGTAAACACGAAGTTGCACTTCGTGTTTTTTAATTGTTAGCGCTGCGCTCGGCTCCATAACATGGAAGTTAAATGTTAATACCAAATCAAATTAAAAACAACTAGAAGATTAATTTTGAGGCAAAAATTCAGTATACGATTTTCTAAAATAGCCTTCAAACCATATCCACACAAGTATACCTTGCTAAATTAAAATAAAACGAAGCAGAGCTTCGATTATACTGTTTAAACTGAAAATAAATGCAATTGGTAGAAGTAATGGTATTATTAACTTTTAAAAAACTTTTCAATATCACTTAAACTATGTGCATTAAAGCACATATCCACTTTGAGCAAGCCCTTTTGAGCAACATAAATACCATACTTAATGTCATCCAAACCGGCTATACTGTGCGCATCAGGATTAATAGAAATCATTACCCCTTTATCTGTACAAGAGTGAATCAAGCGCCAATCTATGTCTAATCTGTAGGGGTTAGCATTAAGCTCTATGATTACATTATTTGCGGCACAAGCATCAATAATTTTTTGTGTATGCAAAGGGTACCCCTCCCTCGATAAAAGTAGTCTGCCGGTCATGTGTCCCAACATGGTTGTGAATGGATTTTCTATTGCTTTAATTAGGCGTTGCGTGGCTCTTTCAATATCCATTTTTAACACACTATGCACCGAAGCAATCACAAAATCAAATTGCTTTAATATATCATCCTCATAATCCAAATTACCATCGTTAAGGATATCACTCTCTATCCCTTTAAAAATTTTAAATGTAGACAGGGCATTGTTTAGCGTATCGATTTCTTGATGTTGTTGCAGCACCCTATCGGCAGAGAGGCCATTGGCATAAAAAGCGGAGCGACTATGATCAGTGATGCCAATATAATGCATCCCTTTTTTTCTTACTGTTTCGGCAAGCTCCTTGATAGTTGCAGCACCATCGCTGTATTTTGAGTGCACATGAAAAATCCCCTTGATGTCTTCTAGCTTAACTAATTGGTTTAATTGTTGATTTTGAGCTAGCTCAATTATCCTGCTACTTTCGCGCAGCGAAGGCATGATATAAGGAAGATTATTTATTTCAAAAATATCCTCTTCGCGAGCGCAATTCTCAAGCTGTGAGTAATTATCAGCAAAAGCGTTTAAAAATTCTTTGGAGCCACTGCGCAAAAATAATTCATAGCCAAAATTTGCTGCATTTACTACGGTTAACTCAATGGCCACAGAAGCCATACTTCTTATCTCAGACAAATCTAAATCCTTCTTGGAGGTGAGGAGCTCTATCGACTCTATTATTTCCATTTTTCTAATGAAATCACCGGCATAGGCAAACAAGTCATTAGGGAACTGTTGTTGTAACTTTGACAATAAACTATGCGCTTCTGCTTCAATTTCAGCATATAAAAATTTGCCTTCATTTGATAGGTTAAACTCTATTGATTTTCTTATGGCTGTTTGTGTTTTTTCACCAAATCCTTTGAGTTCAATCAATCGATTTTCATTACACGCATACAACAATTCACCCGGGCTTTCAATTCCTAGTTGTTTCCAAAGCAAGGCAACCTTTTTGGGACCTATGCCTTTTATGTCCATCATTTGAATAACCCCTACAGGTATTCTATGAAGTAATTCCTGTAATTCGGTAGTTGTAGCGGTTTGATTCAGTTCATTGATTTTTGCAGCAATACCCTTACCAATACCATCAATACTTTCAATTTCTATTTGCGATAAGCCATGCAAATCAATATCCAACTTATCAATCTTGAATGAAGCATTGAGTAATGATTTAATTTTAAATGGATTGTCATCTAGCAACTCCAGCAAATTTGCCGTGAGTTTTAGTTTGTCGGCAATCTCGCTATTTGTCATAGAGGAAAATATTTTAATAAAGTAAGTGTTGGTTTAACAGATGATACAAGGTAAATTATAGGGTTTTGATTTCTGCAACAAGTTCTGTCAATGCTTTTTTGGCATCTCCAAAGAACATGCTGCACTTTGGATCATAAAACAACAGGTTATCTATACCTGCATATCCCGCGCTCATACTGCGCTTGTTTACAATTACATTTTTTGCCTTGTCTACTTCAAGTATTGGCATCCCATAAATAGGAGAAGAGGGATCAGATTTTGCAGCCGGATTGACCACATCGTTGGCACCAACCACCAATACCACATCTGTTTGTTCAAATTCAGGATTAATATCATCCATTTCCACCAATTTATCATAAGACACATTGCTTTCGGCAAGCAGCACGTTCATGTGACCGGGCATACGGCCTGCTACAGGATGAATGGCGTATTTAACTTCCACACCGCGCTCCTCAAGCAACAGTTCTAACTCATGAATAATATGTTGCGCCTGAGCTACTGCTAATCCATAGCCGGGTACAATAACAACTTTTTTACTGTAATTCATGAGGATAGCCAAGTCTGTAACACCAACATCTTTGATAGCACCTTTGGCTTCAGACCCTGCATCTGCAGTCGCACCACCACCTCCGAAAGCACCAAAAATAACGTTGCTTAAAGGTCGGTTCATGGCCTTACACATAATGAGCGTGAGCAAGGTCCCCGCAGAGCCCACGAGAATTCCGCCCGTGAGCATTACTTTATTGTCGTACAAAAATCCTCCAAATGCCGCAGCTAAACCGGTAAATGAATTCAACAAAGAAATCACAACAGGCATATCTGCACCACCAATTGGGATGGTGAATAAGACCCCATAAACAATGGCAGCCAAAAATAATAAGTACAACAACATCATATTACCACCTGTAATTACAAAGTAAGCACCAAATACCAACACACCTACCATAACAATGGTATTAATGATATTATACATTGGCAAACGAATTGGTTTAGCCATTGAACCATTAAGTTTTAAGTAAGCAATGATACTTCCCGAAAAGGAAACAGTACCAATAATTAAACCTGCAATGATTGCTGTTAAAATACCATACAACTTATCCATAGAATCGGTGAGTACAATACCTGCATTCACAATTGGATTATGCATCATGTGCTGCATGTGATTGTATTCGATGATTGAAATCAAAGCTGCACAGGCACCTCCCATTCCGTTGAACATTGATACCAACTCGGGCATTTTTGTCATTTGCACTTTTTTGGCGGTTACCCACCCTATCACTGTTCCGAGGGCAATAGCACCAAATATAAGGGCGTATATCAACCAACTAATTTCCTTGTCATGCAGGAAAATTGTTCCCAGAATGGCAATTGTCATACCAACTGCCCCTACGAGATTTCCTTTTCTCGCAGTTTTGGCATTTCCCATCATTTTTAAACCTACAATAAAGGTAATTGAACCTATTAGGTAGCAAATTTCAAGTATATTGTGTTTCATAACGATAATAAATTCTGAATAATAAATCCTAAATTTTAAATATTAAATACTAATTTATACAACTAAATTTCAAACATTACTTATTGACTAATTGTATTTGCTTAAATTATTTTTGTAAATAGCACCAACGATGTTTTTTAACTCAATTGCTTCATTAATTCAATGTGTCCTTTCTATTTCTAAATCTTCTGAATGTATATCGATCAACCTCAACCATAAAATGGTTTCCTTAATTTCTTTTTTACAGATTCTCAATTTCATCAAAAAATCTTTATCTCCAAGTTTTTCGTTAGCTTCAATATAGCTTGCGGCTACAGAACCAGATGAACGGACAACTTGTTTGATATCTTCTCTATTCCAAATATTTATTTCTAATTTTCCTATAAAGCACCTTATGCTTTTTGCGAATTCGTAAGTCCTTTCTTCTAGGTCATAAATTTTTTTTGGACTTTCCATTCAAACCTTATTTTTAGAATTTAGAGTTTAGGATTTAGAATTTAATTCTTAACTTATTTCTTTTTAAACATTTCTAACATACGGTCGGTAACTACAAAACCACCAACTACATTTAAAGTGCCCAACAGCACAGCTAAAAAACCCAGCGACAATGCTAAAACATCATCGGTATCTACATTAAGCATCACATAAATTGCACCAACTATAACTACCCCATGTATGGCATTGGCACCACTCATCAGCGGAGTATGTAAAACTGTTGGCACACTGCCAATTACCTCTACGCCAACAAAAATTGACAGCGCCACAAAGTATATCATCTCGCGGTGTACACTAAATAAATTAAGTAATTCTTCCATATGATATTATTTTAAAATTTAAGTTTTATGATTAGGCATTTACGGCTGATTTTACTGAAGGGTGCACGGCTTGTCCTTTGTGAACAATGAGTGATCCT
>JALRAS010000096.1:0-7903 GCA_023262495.1 Bacteroidia bacterium
AATAAAATTATTAAAATATTGAATTCATGTAGCATTTAAAATATAAAGAGCGTAATCGGAAACTACGCTCAGGCGGGGCCAAAAAAACAGCTATCCCGGATCCACATCCAAAGCTATCCTTACTTGTTTGTAAAGTTCTGTTTGCCTTAGGGTAATGATATGTTTTAAGATTTCTTTTTTTACCGTAGCAGCCGACAGCTCTTTTTCAATTTTTATTAAGATATTTTTGAGATAGTAATTATTAATTCTGCTTACTGCAGGGTACTCCGGTCCAAGCACCCGGTTGCCCAATTGCGCTTTTAGAATGGAGGCAAAATTAGCAGCTGCTTCATCAAGTAAATACTTGTCCTTATGTT
Organism: Bacteroidia bacterium; assembly: GCA_023262495.1. Classification (GTDB taxonomy): domain Bacteria; phylum Bacteroidota; class Bacteroidia; order UBA4408; family UBA4408; genus CAIKXD01. The sequence continues at coordinate 357 of JALRAS010000096.1, forward strand.
TAATGGTAATGTTAATGAGTCGGTAAAAAGGAGGATACTTAAATTGTTGTCTTTCATTCAACTGTTGTTCGAACAAAGCATCATAATTATTTTCCAATACCTGCTTTATTAAAAAGTGGGCTGCTTGTGAAGTTTGAATGATAACTTTACCTTGTTTATGTTTTCGGCCTGCACGACCTGCAACCTGGGCCATAAGCTGAAAGGCCCGCTCATGCGCCCTAAAGTCAGGAAAGCTCATCATGGTATCGGCATTAATAATTCCCACCAAACTCACATGGTTAAAGTCAAGTCCTTTGGTTACCATTTGCGTCCCTACCAAAATATCAACTTTCCTATCTTCAAAATCATTGATAATTTGCTTGTAGCTGTATCGCGATCGTGTTGTATCCAAATCCATACGGCTAATGCGTGCTTGAGGAAAAAATACCGACAGTTCCTCTTCAATTTTCTCGGTACCAAAGCCAATCATTTTTACCTCATCCGATCCGCATGCTTGACAAATTTCAATGGGTTTAGAGCTATATCCGCAGTAGTGGCAACGAAGTAAATTCAATGATTTATGGAAAGTTAAACTCACATCGCAATTTTTACACATGGGTGTCCAATGGCAAATATTACATTGCAGCATGGGAGCAAATCCTCTGCGATTTTGAAATAAAATTACCTGCTCCTTGTTTTTAATGGCCTCTTCAATGCTCTCCAATAGTTCGCGTGTGAAATGTGTTTTCATGCTTTTATTGGCCTTGGCTTTCTTGGTATCGGCTATTTCAATGATGGGCATAAGCATGCCTCCAAAACGCTCACGCATTTGCACCATCCCATACTTTGCTGTTCTGGCATTGTAGTAACTCTCTATCGATGGTGTAGCTGAGCCCAACAAAATTTTGGCACCATGAATATGTCCTAAATAAATGGCTGCGTCACGCGCCTGATATCGCGGTGCAGGGTCTACTTGTTTGTATGATGAATCATGCTCTTCGTCAACAATAATAAGTCCGAGTCGATTAAAAGGCAAGAAAATGGCAGAGCGCACGCCAAGCACAATTTTAAAATGTGGCATATCGCCTTCATCCTCATCGGTGCGCATTAAGTTCTTCCAAACTTCAACGCGCTCACTCTCGTTAAACTTGCTGTGGTACACACCCACACGATTGCCAAATACAACCTGCAAACGATTGATAATTTGTGTGGTGAGCGCAATTTCGGGAAGCATATACAACACTTGCTTGCCGGCTTTAATGGTTTCTTCAATAAGTTTGATATACACCTCTGTTTTACCGCTCGAGGTAACACCTTGCAGCAAAACAACATGCTTTTCTTGAAACAGCTCAACTATGCTTTGATAGGCCTTTTCTTGTGCTTCATTCAATGCTTTGATGGCATCATCATTAACACCCGCGCTGCCGAATCTTGAAACCTCTTGTTTTACAATTTGTAGTATGTTTTTCTTTACCAATGATTTCAAGGTACTCTCATTCACTTCGGCTTGCTGAAGCAATTCCTCTTTGCGTATTGGCTGTCGCTTCTGCTGAAAATGTTGGGTTAGCTTTAAAAAAGTAAGGATAAGTTTTTGCTGATTTTCAGCTTTCTTCTTTAAAGAAATCTCATTAACAAAGGCCTCTAAATTTTTTTCGTCAGTCGCATACGCAGTGAGTTCAACCAAGCTGATGGTTCGTGGCTTTACCTTTTCTTTGATTTCCTCTTCAATTAAAATATAGCCCCTGTCCAACAAATTTTTGACATGCTTATGCGGATGTTTCAGCTGTAATATTTCACCTGCTTCCTCAATGGTGATAGAGTTCCTCTTTTCAATGCCTTCAATCAATAAATATTCCTTATCAGTCAAAGAAGCATGATCGATGGCAATTTCGTGGTTCAGTATAAATTTAGAGGTAATGCTTAGTTTAAAGCCCGCAGGCAAAGCTGCCTGCATCAGTTCACCGGCACTGCACAGGTAGTATTCCGCCATCCAATCCCACAAGGCAAATTGTTGTTCATTAATAAGCGGAAAATCATCTAAAATGTTTTCAATGTACTTTGCCTCGTAGGCAGCAGGTGCGGTATGATGCAAACGCCTGATGATACCCGTATACAGTTTATTCTTGCCAAATTGCACAATCACACGCTGACCGGCCATAACATCATTATTCCATTCCTGCGGGATACGGTAGGTATACAACAGCGGCAATGAAAGCGGAACAATTACATCTGCAAAAATAGTTTCGGTAGCCATAAACAGAGGAGCGAAGATATAAAAATGAAGTTGATTGGGGAGTAGGGGGAAACTTATAACTATTACACATTCAATTTAGTCCAATTTTGGCATAGTGTTTTTTTGCAAATTGCTTGTAGAAGCGCTACTTATCAGTGTAACAACTTAAATTATTTCTAAATTTTTTCATATCACATCAGTACTACCCCTGCTACAGCACAATCAAAGTTTTTCCCATAAAAAAAGCAGAAAACGTATTGACGCTCTCTGCTTTTAGTTGAAAATATAGGCTTTGTGTTACTTATTTTCTGCTGATGCAGTTGCCTCTTTTGGCGCTGATTCAGGCTTTGGCATAAGTGCTTTTTTGCTTAACTTAAATTTGCCTGTTTTAGGGTCAACACCAATCAATTTAACGGTTACCATTTCACCTTCTTTGAAGATGCCGTCCATAGTTTCGATGCGTTTGTGATCTATTTCTGAAATATGCAATAAGCCATCTTTGCCCGGCATAAATTCAATAAAGGCACCAAATGCCATGATTGATTTAACTTTGCCGGTATATGTTTCGCCCACTTCAGGAATAGCAACTATGGCTCTGATGCGCGCGGTGGCCATATCAATAGAGGTTTTATCGGGCGATGATATTTCAACACGGCCGATGTTGCCAATTTCTTCAATGCTGATTTGCGCTCCTGACTCTCGTTGCATTTCTTGAATAATTTTTCCACCCGGACCAATTACCGCGCCAATAAATTCTTTAGGAATTTCAATAATCACAATTCTAGGTGCGTGCGGTTTGTAATCTTCACGCGGTGCTTGAATTGTTTTAGCCATTTCACCTAAAATATGCAAACGGCCTGCTTTTGCTTGGTTAAGTGCTTGCGCCAAAACTTCATAAGAGAGGCCATCTACTTTAATATCCATTTGGCAGGCTACAATACCATCTTTGGTCCCTGTAACTTTAAAGTCCATATCTCCAAGGTGATCTTCATCACCTAAAATATCTGATAACACAGCGTATTCACCTTTGTCATTAGCAATCAAGCCCATGGCAATACCTGCAACAGGTTTTGTTATTTTTATTCCCGCATCCATTAGTGCTAATGTTCCCGCGCACACTGTTGCCATGGATGATGAACCATTTGATTCAAGAATATCTGACACCACTCTAATGGTGTAAGTTGACTCAGCAGGCAAAACTCTCTTGAGTGAGCGCATGGCAAGATTACCATGGCCAACTTCCCTACGACCTGTACCACGCATTGGTTTAACCTCACCGGTACTAAAAGGAGGGAAGTTGTAATGCAGCATAAATTTGCTGTAACCATTAACAACAGCACCATCAATCAATTGCTCATCTAACTTGCTACCTAAGGTAACAGTGGTTAAAGATTGTGTTTCGCCACGCGTAAAAATAGCCGATCCGTGCGCAGAAGGTAAATAGTCAACCTCGCTCCAAATAGGTCTGATTTGATCTAATTTTCTGCCATCTAATCTTGATCTTTCCTTGATTACACAATCTCTGATGGCATCTTTCTCAACATCGTGAAAATATTTTTTAATCAGGAAACTATTTGCTGCTCTATCTTCATCAGAAAGTGTGGCTGCAAATTCCTCTCTGATAGCTTTAAATAATTCGGCTCTCTCGGATTTATTGGCATTGCCTGTTTTTGCTACAGCATACACTTTGTCGTAGCATGCCTTTTCAATCGCCTCTTTAAGTTCAAGATTATGATTTTCGTGGCTGTAGGTTCTCTTTGGTCCAACGTTTACCAGCTGAGCTAACTCTAACTGTGCTTGACACTGAATTTTAATAGCATCGTGAGCAATTTTCATGGCTGCTGCCAAGTCTTCCTCGCTGCACTCATGCATCTCACCTTCCACCATGTTAATGTCTTTCATGGTGCCTGCCACAATAATATCAATATCGGCAGTTTCAAGCGCAGTGCGTGTTGGGTTAATAATGAATTTACCATCAATACGGGCTACGCGCACTTCAGAAATTGGACCATTGAAAGGAATATCTGATACTGTTATTGCAGCTGAGGCTGCGAGCGCTGCTAAGGCATCGGGTAAAATATCTTTATCTGATGAAATCAACGTAATTAATACCTGCGTATCGGCATGGTAATCATCAGGAAATAGTGGACGAAGAGCACGGTCAACCAATCTTGAGATTAATATTTCATATTCTGACAAACGTGCTTCACGTTTGAAAAAGCCCCCGGGGAATCTACCTACAGAGGCATATTTTTCTTGATAATCAACCGATAAAGGCAAAAAATCTACGTTTTCACCAACTTCTGTTTTTGAACATACGGTGGCGAGCAGCATGGTATCACCCATACGCACAACTACCGAGCCATCGGCCTGCTTGGCCAACTTTCCTGTTTCTATGGAAATTGTTCTTCCATCACCTATATCAAAGGTTTTAACTATTGCTTGTTGCGACATCTTTCTTTAATTTTACATTATATAAAAAAAGGCAATCGTAAGGGATTGCCTTTTATGCGTTATTATTCTTTGCTAGAGCTTATTTTCTGATATCTAGCTGTTTCAGCACAGCCCTGTATCGGAAAATTTCAGTATGCTTCAAGTGATCTAGCAATCTTCTTCTTTTACCTACAAGGTTTAACAGCGCTCTTTGAGTGTTAAAGTCCTTTTTGTTGCTTTTTAAATGTTCAGTCATGTGGTTAATTCTGAACGTGAACAAAGCAATTTGTGACTCTGCAGAACCTGTATCTACTGCTCCTTTGCCGTTTTTTGCGAAAATTTCTTTTTTTACTTCTGATGTTAAATACATGCGTTTAATTGTTTTTTTCGAAAATTGAGGTGCAAATGTAAGATTCAATTTTCAAATTTCCAATATTTTTTTATCTTTTATATCAATCTTATACCTTTTTATTACGAATTAGTCCATAAGTTTATGGTATAATACCGATAGCGTGTCTGTTATAGTTCAACCCTAAACAATTGGTAGATGTTATACCTTTATTTGTTACAAATTAGTCCATGATTTTCCTATGTTACACGGGAATTGATCGATAAATTTTAGCTTTAAAACTTAAAATATCACCAAAAGAGGACAATAAAAGGTATTTGGGAGGATTATTGAACAATTTAAAGTGAATCCTCATTAGTCAATATTTATTTTCTTGGCACCATAAAACGTTTAGCATGCAAGCGATGGGCGCGATACCGGGGCGCTGAACTACAAAACTATTACAATTGAGCTATTGAAGGGCTAACCCCATCAAAGATATAGAATTATTTAATCTTCACAGCCACACATTGACACCGGTAAAAATTATTTAAGTGTTAAACCTTTACTCTGGCATTTCAAGTATGAACTGTGTGGATCGGAATTAGGTAAAACTGTCTGAAATTTTTCGCGGCTACAAAAAAACAATATTTTTACAAAAAGTTTTGCCCATGACAAATTCTCGATTTTTAACCTTTTTCTTCTTGTTGCTCATTGTGCCTGGTATTTTACTTACTTCTTGTATAAAGGCAGGTGAGGACGATCCTGCAATATCTCTGAGGAGCAGAAAATCGAGAATGGCAGGAAAATGGAAGGTTACCAAAGTTAATTACTCTTCTATTTGGGATCGTATTCCGGTTTACGTATCGAGAAAGATCAAATTTGAGAACGGGGTTTTCACGTACAATAGTTACTCAAAAGATATGGGCCTTCAGGAAACCCGCATCGACACTTCAGGAAATTATGAATGGAACATAGAATTTTCACGTTCCGGCAGCTACGATAACCTTCTGATGATTAATGGATCTAAAAGAGAGGTAAATGGCACGTGGGAATTCGCCTCGAGAGACAGCATCAACATGAGCTCCATAGGTTTTTTAACTGATGCCGGATTTTTTAGAGAACTTATTCCTTTTTTCTATCAGGGTAAGTATTACATAAAGCAACTTAGGCACGATAAAATCGTCTTTTTTACCAACAATGATTTCTCGGGTGGAGAGTTGGTGAACATGGAAATTGTGCTTGAACCACAATAATTGCCTCTTTTAAAAGTCATTATTGATTTGTTTGATACAAAAGTGAAATTGCAAACCGCTCTAATCTTAGTTTGCAGCTGCGATTTGTTTATCTTTTCTACTGAATTTCATAAATTTCCAATAAAGCTAATTGCCCTGCAAAGATTTTAGCACTTGAATAAATATATTCATGGGCTTGTTCAACATAGCTTAATTTCTGTTTGATCTATTATTTGATACGCAGCTGCCACCTCGTGCAAATAGTAAAAATGATTAAAATATTGAATTCATTTGAGCATTTAAAATATAAAGAGCGCAGTTCAGAAACTACGCTCAGGTGTTGGAATTTGGATAAATTTGGGTTCAATTGCCGCAATAGGGACAGCAGCGGCATCCTCCCGGCCAAAGGGTCGGGAGATATAGCGGATGGCCCGGCCCCCGCTGAGGCGGGGGATTGCCCATTGAATGAAGATGGGCTTGTTTGCCAACTTTTTTAGTGGCGATAAAACCAATAAAATTCAATCTTTGTATATACCTACATACAGTTCTTTGTCGCTGCCGCTACTGGCGCGGTACATACCCTCGGAGTTGAAACATAAACTCACGTTTCCGAATTTGTCTACTGCAATTAAACCGCCTTCTCCGCCCAATTTTACGAGCTTGTCTTTAACCACTATGCGGCATGCTTCTTCCAATGAATGCTGTTTATACTCCATGAGGCAAAATACATCATAGGCAACTACGGCTTTTATAAAATATTCGCCATGCCCGGTGCATGATACAGCGCATTGTAAATTGTTGGCATAGGTTCCTGCACCTATCACAGGGCTATCTCCAATGCGACCGAATTTTTTATTGGTCATGCCTCCGGTGGAAGTACCTGCAGCTAAGTTTCCATAAATATCGCGTGCTACTGCACCAACGGTGCCAAACTTCTTATCGGGTGAAGGTATATCGTCATGATCCATGGTAATGCGGTCTTCTTTTACAGCTTTTAACCATTGCTGATGTCTTTCCTCTGAATAGAAATAACTATCGGGTGCAAGTTCTACATTAACTGTTTTTGCAAAATCGGCAGCACCTTGACCGCCAAGCAACACATGTTCAGATTTTTCCATGACCATGCGGGCCAGTTGAATGGGGTTTTTTATGTTGCGTACGCCTGCCACAGCACCGGCCGTAAGGTTATCTCCACGCATGATTGAGGCATCAAGCTCGTGCATGTGTGTGTTTGTAAATACTGCCCCTTTGCCGGCATTAAATAGGGGACAATTTTCAAGTTCAATAATTGCGGCTGATACCGCATCGATGGCCGATCCTTTTTGTTTTAAAATGCTTT
>JALRAS010000096.1:7913-11032 GCA_023262495.1 Bacteroidia bacterium
GCTTTCTCCGGCCTGTAGGGCCATTTTCAATGCACTGTTGTATGCTTCTTCTTTTTCGGATGTCATGGCCGACTTTAAAATGGTGCCTGCGCCACCGTGTATGGCAATGCTGTAGGTATTGGGTTTCATGATAACGGTATTGGTTTATGAGGTATGAAAAAGTTGCTTTACACTGTGCGTGTAGCGATAGCCAATTTGTATGATTTCCTTGGCCATACTGATTTGAAATAGTCCATAGGCGGCCAATTCAGGTGGTTCAAGATATACATCGCACAGGTGTTTTTTGTGTAAGATGTCTTTGTGCAATGCCACGGTAATACAGCGATCGATGAGTGCCCTATAGCTCAAATCTTTTTCGATGACTGCCACTGGATTGGCATGGCAACCGATAATTTTATATGGGCAGGGGCTAATGGCCTCAACCGGAAAATTATCTGAAATACCGCCATCGATAAGCATGATGTGATTGATCTTTACAGGTTTGTAAATCATGGGGATGGCGCTTGATGCAAGCAGTGCGGGAATAAGTGGACCTGATTTGAGGTAATGTGGTTTTCCTTTTTTGATGTCGGTAGCTGCTACAATAAGTTCAACATCTAAATCTTCGAAATTGATGTTGCCTAAATACTTTTGCAGGTTTCGTTTAATAGAATTTGGCTTGAATAATCCTAAATTACCCGGACTAAAATTGGTGAGACTGATGATATTGGTTTTGAGTGCAATGGCTTCAATTTCATCGGCATGAAATCCTTTGGCAATAAAAGCTCCGATAATGGCACCTGCACTTGTACCTGCAATCACTTTTGGGTGTATACCCAATTCAAATAATGCTTTACAAGTACCTATATGAGATAAGCCGCGTGCTACCCCGCCCGACAAAACCAATGCCGCATCAATCCTTCCATCATGCATAAGCCCTATTGTTGGATTGAGTGAAATAGTGAGATAATCAGGAATTATACATTCAGCATTACCGGCATTACCAACATGAGAATTTCTTCGTTGGTATTCTCAGAATTCACAGGCACTAAAATTCCGGCACGATTGGGCAAACTCATTTCAAGACAAACTTGCTCAGTGTCCAAGTTGGCAAGCATTTCTTGCAAAAACTTGGAGTTGAAACCAATTTCCATGTCATCGCCTTTATAGTCGCATGTTAAACGCTCTGTGGCTGCATTATTAAAATCATAATCTTCTGCAGAGACGTTGAGCTCGCTGCCGGCAATTTTCAGTCTAACCTGATGGGTTGTTTTGTTTGAATAGATAGAGGCAGTTCTGACAGTTCTGAAAAAAGACAGGCGGTCTATGATCAGTTTATTTGGGTTTTCCTTTGGAATAACTGCCTCGTAGTTAGGATATTTGGCATCGATGAGCTTGCAGGTAAGTGAAAAGCTTTCGAATCCGAAATAAATATTTTGTTTGTTGAACTCAATCTTTACCACCTCGTTTACCGATTGGGCAAAGTTTTTAAGAATATTGAGTGGCTTTTTTGGCAAAATGAAGGACGCTTCGATAGGCGAGTTTAAGCCATTTCTGCGATAGCGCACTAACTTATGCGCATCGGTGGCAACCATAGTGATACTATCGTTGGCTATTTGACAGAATACCCCGCTCATGGCAGGTCTTAAATCATCGTTACCGGTAGCGAAAATAGTTTTGTTGATTCCCGTAGCAAGCAATTCTGAGGGCACTTCCATCACATTGGCTTCTTCAATGGCGGGAGTTTTTGGAAATTCTTCCCCGTCAAAACCGGAGAGTTTGAATTTACCTGTACCGCTTGAAATTTCAATAGCAAATGTTTTGTTGTCAATTAAAAAAGAAAGCGGCATTTCAGACAATTCCTTCAAGGTGTCAATCAGTATTCTGGCCGGTATGGCTACCTTCCCTTTTTCTTCGGCTTTTACGGGAATTTTAGTGGATAATGTGGTCTCCAAATCAGATGCATAAACGGTCATTTCATTGGCGTCTACATCGAAAAGGAAATTGGTAAGTATAGGTAACGAACTGTTGTTGTTAACTACTCCGCTAATATTTTGAAGTTGTTTGAGCAGCGTGGTGCTTGAAACGATAAATTTCATCTTATGTGTTTTTTTAATTGAAGGGGCAAAATTAAAGGAAAGATCCTCTTTTTGAAATCTGTTACCAACTAATTATAATTATTTTTTAACAAAATTGCTTGTTTTTGGAGCAAAATAGTCAATTGATACCATTAAATTATCAAATACATAATTTTGAAGCAGCAAAAGGTCTTTTTTGTTGTTATTGAGTATGGCATAAAATCTGTCGACATCAATATCCATAAGCTTTCCATTGATGTCATAGGTATCTCTTAGTAATTTTTTTGTATAACATTTTAATTCTTTCTTTTCGCCATTCACTTTTACAATGTATAAAATACTCCTAGGGGCTGAGTTGAGAATAGAATCTTTTCTTTCGGGTTCAATATCTTTCACATAACCTTCGCAATTCACTGCATTAAAGCGGGTGAGCAATTCCCTGGCTCCAAGGGTGTCAAAAGCCCCAATGAGATTTCCTTCGAAATTTTTTAACGTCAGTATATTATTTTGTTGAGATAATTCCCATGAAGCTTTTGGATTTTTATTATCGGTGAACTTGATACTTCTAATTTCGTGGGATTTGAGCTTAAGTATGTTGGTAGAGCGCCACAATTCGGGGATGGCATAGTAACGTGGATATAAATAGCCATCAAAGCCCGGTATGTGCATTATAAATGGTGCAGAGGAATTTTCTATCATCATGTAGTTGCCTAATAAATCCTCGGTAGCACCACCTACATAATAGGTTTTAATCAAATTTCCCTTTTGGTAAATTTCAACTTTGGTAGATTTTACTGCTAATTTTTTTACCACATTGTTGAAAGATGCCCTTCCTACGGGAGCTTTTACACGCACTTTTTTGATGGTTTCCAATAAAGTGGCAATGGCATCAGGTCTTGCTTCGAATTCTTTGTTAACCATCCAAATAAAATTGGGCTTTCGTTCCAATAATAACTTGTAGCCGTCTTTATCAGAAAGCATGATTTTATCAATGCCTGCTGTGTCTTCCACGGCAAAGTCGGAAAGTTCCTCTTTGAGGGTGCTGTTTTGATATCTAGTTAC
>JALRAS010000097.1:0-10280 GCA_023262495.1 Bacteroidia bacterium
GTCATAAGAGGTCAAAGTTAAAACTTAGCCGCTTATTTATTTAAGTTGTTGAAAAAGAAGCTCAGGAAACAAGTAGACTTATTTGAGTTGATTATTTTTGATGCTATACCTTAATTTATTATCGAGCTAGTTAGAACCTGCACTAAGCCCAGCGCACTAGGTCTGCATCAGCTTAGCGCCTGCGTGGGGTTTATTACACTACTTAATGAGGATTTTTGAAACCATTCCATCTTCGGTTTTTAATAGGTAAAAGCCTGGCGAACAATTAAAATAAATTTCATTGTTTCCTTTTTGAAGTTGTCCTGTGGTAATAATACCTCCCTCGCTGCCTAAAAGAATATAGGCTTGTTTACTACTACTGAAAATATTTACTCTTCCATTACCTGGGTTAGGATAAATATGCATGCCTGTCGGCTTAAAATCTTTTATTCCGGCTATACAACCCAAAGCATTTAATTGATTGATTAAATTACTCCTTCTTGCCGCAATAAAGGATTTAATTCCAAGAATATTACTTCCACCAGGAGTTCCTGGAACTGAAATATCGTAGTTGATATTATCCTCGAATTGTTGATTGGTAAAAAATTTTTTATTGTCAGCATAAACATGCGGCCTGATAGCATTGGCAATACTGTCTATTTTTGCATTTAATTCCGTAATACTAAATCCGTTAAATACCAAGTCGCACATTTCATAGCCCAGTGTAGCATGGTAGAGTGCATTTAACCGCATGTTTTTTGCAAGTGGCCGATTATTCGGGTTGTTAATATAATCATAAGCTAAGGAAGTTAGCTGAGAAGGCTGCATTCCCATGTTAAAATTACCAAAGGTTTCATTGACATCCCAAATTATCCACCTGAATTTATTGGTGGTGGAGTCGTGGTAAATAAAATAATTGTGACCGCTACCAATGTATGAATCAAGGTTAACGAATAAGTTGGTTCCTGCCCATGCCCTTAAAAAATCTGTAGCATGAAAGACATTGTTTAGGGAGTCGTAAAACAAGTTTACCGGACTATTAGCCTGTTTGATAAAATATACCAAATCGCTCCAGTCGTTTTGAGTTTCGTTGGTATGTAATTCATACTTTGAATAATAAGATGCCGGATTGTTGTCAATCCATTTTAAATCACCCTGCGGATCTCCTTTAAATAAATTTCCATCATTGTCGTTAAATCTCCCGTTCAAAAAGGTTTTATCCACTTCTTCCACAACGGTGTATAATCCCCAATACATCGCATTAATATAAAGTTTTGCATAGCCACATCGAGGTGCGGTAATTCCGTGTTCATTATAGAAATCAAGAGCAATCTTTTCTCTTAAAAAACTTGGGTCCTTAAATCCGTTGTTTAGATTTAGTTTTTTTAGTCCATCAATATTAGCTGAACTGATATAATCATTAAGGTCAAGTTTAAAAGGTTTTTTATCACTCTGATTGTTGTATGAAGAATTTCCCTTGAACTTCACACCAATGGTATCAATACTAATTCCGTCAATTTCAACGGAACATTTCATGTAAGCATCATTGGCGTAATTTGCTGTAAGGGAATCCCAATAGCCACTTTGCCAAAAATTTAATTTTACTTCATGTATAATCGGCTGATTAAAAAAATTATCTCCCGGCTGTTGAGCAAAAACAAGAATAAAATGTGAAAAAAATGTAAACAGACTTATTATTTTTTTCATGGCTAAGTATCTTTTCTTATTTACACAGAGAAATTATTTGTCTTATCCTTAAAGCCTAATAAATTATAAGGTATTGTGCTAGTTTGGTAACAAATGTAATAATTTCAATAAAGAATCAATTATAAACTTAAATTTTAATTGTAAAACCTGCACTAAGCCCAGCGCACTAGCTCTGCTTTAGCTTAGCGCCTACCTATGAAAGTGTAATTGGTATAAAACTAAAATGATAAAGATGTAAAATTACTTTTTACCTCTTCAAACTCCTTCATCATTTCCTCTACCACTTGCGCTGCTGGTACAATCTCTTTGATTAAACCACTCACCTGCCCTATTTCTAATTCGCCTTCAACCATATCACCTTCAAACATACCTTTTTTGGCACGTCCGCGGCCCAAAAGCTGAGCGAGTTGCTCTTTGGTTGCTCCTGATTGATAGGCAGCTTCTACCTGTGCATAAAACTCATTTTTAATTAAACGTACGGGTGTGAGTTCTTTCAGCGTTAATTGCGTATCACCCTCGGGGGTGTGAATAATTCTTTCTTTAAAATTTTGATGTGCCGATGATTCTTGTGTGGCCGCAAATCTACTGCCCACTTGCACCCCATCTGCACCTAAACAAAACATGGCAGCCATTGCTGCTCCGCTAGCAATACCACCTGCGGCAATCAAAGGAATATCAATAGCATTGCGCACCATTGGTATTAAGCACAAGGTGGTGGTTTCTTCTCGTCCATTATGGCCACCTGCTTCAAACCCTTCGGCAACAATAGCATCAACCCCCGCTTCGGCACTTTTTAAGGCAAACTTTACATTGCTTACTACATGCACTACTTTAATGCCTTCGGCTTTTAATATGCTGGTCCATGTTTTTGGATTACCCGCACTGCTGAATACTATTGGAACTTTTTCTTCTATAATAGTTTTAATGTGTTCTTCAATATTGGGATAAAGCAAAGGCACATTAACACCAAAAGGTTTTGAAGTAGCTTTTTTACATTTTTGAATATGTGTTTTGAGCACATCGGGATACATGCTGCCACTGCCTATTAAACCAAGCCCTCCTGCATTGCTCACGGCAGAGGCCAATTCCCAGCCACTGCACCAAATCATACCTGCTTGCACAATGGGATATTGTATTTTAAATAATTGATTGATACGATTCATAAACTAATTATTGATGCGCTGTTGCTTAGCGCGAATAGTTTGGTGCTTCACGTGTGATGATTACATCGTGTGGGTGATTTTCGCGTACACCCGCAGAAGTAATTCTTATGAATTTTGCTTTTTGCAAATCATCAATATTTTTGGCTCCACAATAGCCCATACCTGCACGCAGGCCTCCCACCATTTGATATACAACCTCAGCCAAAGTACCTTTGTAAGGAACTCTTCCTGATATTCCCTCTGGAACTAATTTTTTAATATCATCTTCTGCATCTTGAAAATAGCGGTCTTTGGAGCCACTTTGCATGGCTTCGATAGAACCCATACCTCTGTATGATTTAAATTTTCTTCCTTCAAAAATAATCGTCTCACCGGGCGATTCGGCTACTCCTGCAAATAGACTGCCTACCATCACGCAGCCCGCACCGGCCGCAATCGCTTTTACAATATCACCAGTAAATCTTATTCCACCATCGGCAATGATTGGGACACCTGAATTTTTAATAGCATTGGCACATTCATATATCGCTGATAGTTGAGGCACGCCAACACCGGCAATAATACGTGTAGTACAAATAGATCCTGGTCCGATTCCCACTTTCACTGCATCGGCACCGGCTTTAACTAAGGCCTTTGCAGCATCTGCAGTAGCCACATTTCCAACAATGATATCAATTGCCGGAAATAATTTTTTCATGCGCTTCAACGTGTCAATAACGCCTTTAGAGTGACCATGAGCTGTATCAATAATAACCGCATCAACACCTGCTTTGGCCAAGGCTTCAATTCTGAGTTCAACATCGGCAGTAACTCCAACAGCTGCGGCCACGCGTAATCGACCCAAACTATCTTTACATGCATTGGGTCTGATGCGCGATTTAATAATGTCTTTATATGTAATTAATCCAACCAATTTGTTGTTTTTATCAACTACTGGCAATTTTTCAATCTTGTATTGTTGTAGGATATCTTCTGCTGTTTTTAAATCGCGGCCATTTTTAGTGGTAATTACTTTTTTGGTCATTACTTCCTTGATGGGGCGCTTCATATTTTTTTCGAAGCGTAAATCACGATTGGTAACAATACCCAATAACTCCATGTCATTACCAACTACAGGGATACCACCTATTTTATGTTCTTTCATGATGTGCAGGGCGTGGCTCACTTTATCGTTTACACTCATCGTTACGGGATCTTGAATCATACCACTTTCGGAGCGCTTCACTTTTTTCACTTGCTCTGCTTGTGCCTCAATGCTCATGTTTTTATGTAATACACCTATACCACCTTCCTGTGCAATAGCAATAGCCAGTTCATGCTCAGTAACGGTATCCATAGCTGCCGAAACAATAGGGCTTTTAAGTGATATATTTCTGGAAAACTTGCCTGTGATATCTGTTTCACGCGGCAGAATCTCGCTGTAGGCCGGAACTAAGAGTACATCATCAAAAGTGAATCCCTCTCCCAAAAATTTTTGTTGAACGCTCATGCTGATTAATTTTTGGGTTACAAATCTAATAATTATTGCGGTTGATTGATGAAAAATAAAAAACAAGATTCATCTATGTTCGGTAAATCGCGTTAATTTTGTAACCCATGTCGATATTTAAAATTAAATATTTTACAAAACTTTATGTGGCCTTGCTGCTTATATTGGCGATGATCAGTATAGGAATTTTGGGGTATATTTTAATTGAAAAATATACATTTCTGGAGGCCTTTTACATGACAATTATAACCATTGCCACTGTTGGTTTTCAGGAGGTTCATCCTTTATCAGATGTAGGTAAAATATTTACTGCTTTTTTAATCATCACTAGTTTTGGTACTTTTGCGTATGCCATTAGTGCTATTACCAAATATGTGGTAGAGGGAGAATTTAATTATTACTATAAATTTTACAAAGTGAATAATACCATCAGTAAACTCAACAATCATGTGGTAATTTGCGGTTACGGACGTAATGGCAAACAGGCAGCTACCGCCTTACATATGAATAAGCAAAACTTTGTGATTATTGAAAAAAGCGAAGTATTGGCTGAGCAAATTAAAGAGCAGGGCTTTTTATGTATTCAAGGAGACTGCACTCAAGATGATATTTTAAATAAAAGCGGTATTGCCAATGCAAGAGCGCTGATTACCACATTGCCCATAGATGCCGACAATTTGTTTGTGGTACTTACAGCGCGAAGTATCAACTCAAAGTTGACCATTATCAGCAGAGCATCTGACGACAATAGCGATAAAAAATTAAAAATAGCAGGAGCAAACAATGTGATTATGCCCGATAAAATTGGAGGTGCACACATGGCCTCATTGGTTATTAAACCTGATGTTATTGAATTTATTGACCATATAACCGGACAGGGTGGCCCCAATATTAACTTGGAAGAAATTGTTTTTAGCGAGCTCCCTGAGCAATTGCGGAACCACACTATTAAAGATTTAGAAATTAGAAATAAATCGGGGGCAAATATTATTGGTTATAAAACAGCCGATGGTGAATACGTGATTAATCCCTCGGCCGATACCAAAATTATACCCGGAGCAAAATTATTTGTTTTAGGTACTCCCGATCAGGTTGCCAAGTTGAGGGAGTTGCTTAAATAGGAATTAGCTGCGACAGCATCAGCAGCAATTAATATTTAGGACTTGAGTTTATAAATGGCTTTTAAATTCCTACCCAGCCCATCGTAGTCTAAACCGTATCCCACCAAAAAATCGTTAGCCACTTTTATTCCCACATAGTTTACCGGAATAGTTTTTTGATAAGCAGCAGGTTTAAATAGCAAGGTTGCAACGGCCAAGCTTGCCGGACCTTTTTGTTGCAAGTCGTGTATAATTTTTTCCAAAGTCATGCCGGTATCAACAATATCTTCAACAATGATTACGTGCCTGCCACTGATATCTTGGTTAAGTCCAATCAACTCATTGATTTTTCCGGTAGAGGAAGTTCCTTCGTACGAAGACATTTTCAGAAAGGATATTTCTGCTTGGCCTTCAATAAGTCGAAACAAATCGGCAACAAATAAAAACGACCCATTTAGTATTCCAATGAACAATGGATTTTTTCCGTGATAGTCAGCATTAATTTGTTGAGCAACAGCAGCAATTGACTCCTGAATAATTTGTTCAGAAATAAATATATCAAACGATTTATCGTGAAGGGTTACTGTTTGCATACAATCAGCAGTAGATTAATAATAAGGATTGCGCAAAAATAAAGATATATCTGTAAATCGCTATTTTAGTTTATCAAGTTCCTTCTTGGCTTGTTCGGCAATATCCAAATATTGAGACTTAGTTGCTTTTTGCAAAAGTGCTTTTGCGTCATTTGCTTGGTTGTTTTTTAAATAAATTGCAGCCAACTTTAAATTGGCAGTATCCGATTGTTTGCCGCAGTTTAATTTTGAAACCTGTGTATAGTCCTTAATAGCTTTGCTGCTTTGATTGGTGGATTCATAAGCTTGTGCACGACATGCTATCACTTCACAATTTTTAGGGTATGTTTTTAAATACAAATTGCTTTTTTGAATTGCCTCGCTGTATTGTTTGGTATCAATATGTTCCTTGATTTCATTTAACAATTTCACATCATCGGTATTCACGTCCTTTAATGATTTTGATTCCTCTTGCTTATAAATAGCTTCTTTTTTGGCAGCAGGTGTTGCTGCCTCTGCTTGAGCTTTAGATTTATTTGTTGTGGCACTTTTTACTTTTTTATTGACACCAATATTTTTATCGCTTTCAATCGCAAATGTAGCTTGCTCATCCATATTTAAATCAACCGACTCAACTGCAGGTGCAGTTGCTTTAACTTTATCATCAGGGTTTGCTTCCCATTTGTATGATTGCGCAGTTGAAGTTTCATTTAATACAACACTTGAGCCGGAGGTAGCCGATTCTGCTGTATTTTTTTTAGCATCAAAAACTACTGATTCTGATGCTAATTTTTCTTGTTGTTGATACACTGGTGGAGCAGGCACCTCATATACTGCATCGCTTTCTGCAACAGCTTCATCTTGAGCTATGTAAGGCGTTTTTGTAACACTCTTTATTGGCTTTGCTGATTCATCAGGCATAGATTTTGAATCATCAACATCCTCTGATGGAGGAGCAAGGTTAGTTTGGGCTGTGGTAGTAGTATCTGCGTGTGATGGGCTCTCTAATTGATGAGATTGAGGTAAATCAGCCACCTTTGTTTCTTCTATACTTTTAAAATAAAACTGATATAAAATACCTGTTAATCCAAAAAGCAGCACAGCGGCCGCAGCATAATACCATTTAAAGGCAGCGCCACCACCCTTGCTTTGATGTGCAGCAACCGTCTCATTGATCTTGGTTTCCAGCGATTTCAATTGACTATCGATTTGTTTGGGCTGCATGCGTTGATAGCCCTCAACCATATCATTACACATCTCGCAATCAATCAAATGAAGCTCAACGGAACGTTTTTGTTCATGATTAACTTTTCCTTTTACATAACTTAATAGCAAAGCATCCGAAGGACATTCAGTGTGTTTAAATATATCGCTATCAGTATATTTATGATTCATGTGCGCCCTGCATTTTAAGTTTCAAATTTCGCTTTCCATTTTGAATAAAACTTTTTACGTTATTCAATGTGTAGCCGGTTAATTCAACTACCTCTGCATAACTTTTTTGTTGAAGATAAAATAATTCAATACAAACCTTTTGCTCCTCATTAAGCATTTTCAACGCGGTTTCCAAAGAGTTTAAATTAATTTCTTTCATCTTTTCTTCCTCTTGATGCAAAAGTTGTTCCTTTTCCATAAAGCTGAAAATATTTTTGCCTTCCTCCTCTCTCACCATGGTTAAGTTCTTTTCCTTTCTTAATTTCATCAGGCAAAAGTTTTTGACCACGCTATACAACCAACTTTTAAAATTTTCTATTTTGTGATGATTGATTGTTTTCAGCAGCTGTTCAAACACCTGCATCACTGCATCTTTGGCCTCATCTTCGGGCTGCAAATACTTATTTGCCACCCCTAAGGCCATTGACACATGCCGTTTATACAGCAATCCAATAATTACAGCATCACCATTCAGTTTAAACAACTGTATGAGCTCTAAATCTGACAAATGCAGGTATTTCTCCTCGGGTAGTGGCACAACAATGAATCAGCATCAAAGTTACAAGAAATAATTTTGCTCAAAAAAATTGAGTAGGTAAAATTTTTTTTTGATGATTTATGGAATTGATTTGACAATGGCATCTAAGCGGTATAACAATTAAATTCACAATTATGAAAACCTATTCTTTTTTATTCCAAACTTATTTGTTTCTCCTTATCACTATTCCATCAATTGCGGCTAATACTTTTAAAGCTAAAGTTGAAAAAGCCACTGTATATTTAAACGGAGCACAATTATTCTCGAGTCATGATGTTTCACTATTGCAGGGCGTTAATGAAATTATTTTTGAAGGAGTTTCTCCCCTCCTGCAGGCCCCCTCATTACAAGCCTCAGGCAAGGGAAGCTTTACCATCATGGAAGTAAGGTTTGATGCCATTTATCCCGAGGTGGTGGCAGTTGCAAAACCATCCGCTAAAAAAGTAAAATCATTACAGTTAATTGGTGATTCGATTACTGAAATAACGTTGCAATTGGATGAGATTGCAGATAAAATGTCGGCACTACAAACCGAGAAAAACATTTTGTTAAACAACCGCTTGATTAAGGGAGAAACAAAACGCGACACGCTTAATTTATTTAAGGATGCCATGGAATATCTGAGAAACAGACTCAGTAATTTAAATGCAGAAACTTATAAATTAAAGCGCGAACAAAATTTAAAAAATCAATTGCTTACGGAACTTCAGGAGCGACAAAATCAATTGAGCGCGCTTATCAACCAAGTGGACAATACTGGGAAACCGGCACCGCAGGCAAATCACAGAGTTATTGTAAGTGTATTGGCCGAACAGCCTTGCTTAGGAAGTGTTAGCATCAACTATTTTGTGGCTGAGGCCGGTTGGACTCCCGAATATGATTTAAGAGCAGACAATAACACCAATAAATTACAATTGACGCACAAAGCCAGAATTACACAAAATACAGGTATTGATTGGAGCAATGCACTGCTCACCTTAGCTACCGGCACACCCATGCAAAGCACTATTAAACCCAATCTTGCACCTGCTTACCTTAGTTTTTATAATGCGTATCAACAGGTAGAAAAAAAGAAAGCATTGAGTAAAACACCACAAACATTATCATTTAATGAAGCAACTGCTTCTTCAGTCGATAAAGGAAATAGGTATGATGATGACATGAAGGATGCTGTTGCTTCTTACGATTGGACCACAGTTTCAGAAAATATACTCAATACCGAGTATGAAGTTAAATTAAGATATAACATTCCAGCGGATGGCAAACAGCATTTGGTAGCCATTCAAACTAAAGATTTAAAAACCAATTACAACTTATCATCGGTACCTAAATTAGATGCGAGTGCTTATTTGTTGGCCAAAATTACCGGTTGGGAAGATTTGAATTTGATACCGGGTAACAGTCGTATTTACTTTGATGGCACCTATATCGGAGAATCTTTTATTGACCCCAATACTACCAACGACACGCTCGAGTTAAGTATGGGAAGAGATAGAGGAATTGTTGTTCAGCGCAAAAAATTAAAAGACAAAACCAAAGAAAAAGTTTTACTCGAAGAAAAAACCATTTCCGTAACTTATGAAATTATGGTGAGGAATACCAAGAGTGTAGCTGCCGAATTGCATATTGACGATCAAATTCCATTGAGTTCTAATCCGGGTATAGTAGTTAAGCTTACCGACAGCTCAAAAGCAAAATACGATGTTGAAACAGGAAAATTATCATGGGAGATTAATTTGAAGCCAAAAGAAAGCAGAAAGATTTCATTTACCTATGAGGTTAAAATACCAAAAGATAAAATGATAGCAGGTATTTAATTGCAATAGTTGATAAGAAGTAAAATAGTTGTAGCGCTTGGCAAGAAATTGTAGGCACTACAACTTTATTGCTAAAATAGTCAATCGTAATAGCATATCACAAAATATTTTGTTACCCAATTAAACCTTCATTATTTTTGTTGGTCATAGCTAGCATAAATCACTTAACTGTAACAAAATGAAAACTTTAAAAAATATTACATCCGTACTGCTTTTATCAGTAGTTGTATTTACCACCTCATGCAGAAAAGATCGCGATAATCTTGATGATACAAGTGTTGCAAGCGATCATGAGCAAAGTGAAACCATGTCGAATGATGTGATGAATATTGCTGACAATGCTGCCAAAACAGGTAGTGCAGGTTTCAGAACTTCTGAAGCTACAGAAGTATTTGATGGATTGAGTCAGTGCGCCACCGTTACGCATGATACAACAGTCGATCCGCTTGATCCATTAAAAAAATTGATCATTGACTTTGGC
>JALRAS010000097.1:10290-10689 GCA_023262495.1 Bacteroidia bacterium
AATTGTTTATGTGCCGATGGCAGATACAGAAGAGGTAAAATATTAGTAACCTATACAGGAAGGTACTTTGAAACCGGTTCGGTGAAAACAATGACCTTTGAAGAATTTTACAGAAACGATAATAATTTGAAAGGCACCAGAACAATCACCAACAATGGATTAGATGCCAATGGCAGAATGAATTGGACGGTGAATGAGCAAAATATGATCATCACCAAATCGAATGGCAAGGTGGTAACACGCAACAGCGTAAGAACCAGAACCATCATTGCAGGTTACGACACTCCAACATGGACTGATGATGTGTATGAAATTACAGGAAGTGCCAGCGGAGTGAATGGAAACGGCATAAGTTACACGGCCAACATCACAAAGGCCTTGCGCAGGGCACTCAGTTGC
>JALRAS010000098.1:0-10365 GCA_023262495.1 Bacteroidia bacterium
GTCTTTTTACCTCAGCAGGTGTTTTGAGCGCTTCCTCGAGATTATTATATAAGCGTCCATCAACCATACAATTGATTGACAGCAAGCAGCAAAGGAGAAGGTTATAAATAGGGTGCACGCTATTGATATGAATTTTTATTAAGAGTAAATTTAGTAAACTGATACCATTTGAACTCCTTTATGATGGAGAAAGATTGATCGTAAAACATGAACCAATATGGAGCTTGAGTGAGCTATTTAGCTATAAATTATGATCCATTTTCTTGTAAAAGAATGCAGACACAGCAATAAAAATAACAGGCAATATGATTTTTGTTTGAGACCAATTATCGATATAAAGCAACACACACTGATTAAGAATTGCAGTGGTGAGATAAACACGAAATCCCCATTTTTTCATATACCACACGCCAACTACAGAAATAAATTCAAAAGCAATGATGATGCCCGTGATGGCAGGAAAGAAATCGCCTTTCTTTTTAATAAATGGAGAAAACACTGCCGGAAAACCAAGTATTGCAGCTGCAAAGGAGAGTATGCAAACAATGCTCAACGCAATAGGTCTTTTAATTTCGCGCATGCTATAGCTTTAGTTTTTTTTGCTTCTCACCATAAAATACAGCGGGGCACCTATCAACACAATAAACAAACCACTCCAAGTATTTTGCGGTTTGGTATACAACAGAATAATGCAGATACCTGCTGCTGCCAGGATATACAACAGAGGCAATATAGGATAAGCCAATGCTTTATATGGACGAGGCGTATGCGGCTCTTTTTTTCTGAGTATGAAAATACCCAAGATAGTAATGATGTAAAATAATAATGAAGCAAAAGTTGTATAATCAAGCAAGTCGCCATAGGTGCCTGACAAACATAGTACGGAAGCCCAAATTGCCTGTAGCCACAGCGCAAAGGCAGGTACACCGGTACTGTTTAATGTTGCTGCTTTTTTGAAGAACAAACCCTCTTTTGCCATGGCATAATAAACCCTTGCACCCGACAAAATAATTCCATTGTTACAGCCAAATGTTGAAATCATAATTAGTGCTGCCATCAAATACACAGCAGCATCACCAAAAATAATTGAAGCCGCAGCAGTACCCACTCTATCAGTTCCACCGCCTGCAAACTGTATCCCTTGGCCAATAACATCGGTAGCATCCTGACTACCATGAAGAGGCAAGAGTGATAGATAAGTAATGTTGGCTAACAAATATAATATTGTTACAATACCTGTACCGAGGATGAGACTGCGAGGAATATTTTTTTGGGGTTCTTTAATTTCGCCTGCTATAAAAGTTACATTATTCCAAGCATCGCTGCTAAACAAAGAGCCAATCATGGCAGTGCCGAGCACTAATAAAAGTGCCATTCCGCTCACTGATTCACTTACCCACTGTCCGTTTTGTTTTATCAAAGTGGTAGCTTCCCATGCTTGCGACATGTTGTTGGCAAAATTATCGGTGTTTAGCCCAATGTATAAGCCTGCTGAAATCAAAACTAACAAGGCAATCAATTTGGCAGAGGTGAAAAAAAACTGAATGATTTTCCCATTTTTTACACCCCTAGAATTGATGAAGGTGAGTAATAAAATACTGGCAATAGCATAAAGCTGCGCGGCTGATATTTTTACAAATCCAACATCTGCGAGGATGTTATCAGGCCCGAGGGCAGGAAAGAATACTGCCGTGAACTTTGCAAATGCAACGGCCACAGCTGCAATGACACCCGATTGTATGACTGCAAAAACAGTCCAACCGTATAGAAAAGAAGTGAAATCGCCCCATGCTCTTTGAATGTATACAAATTGACCACCGGCTTTTGGCATCATGCCTGCCAACTCCCCATAACTGAGGGCCGCCATTAGTGTTATAACGCCACTTGCTATCCAAAGCACCAATAGCCATGAGGCGCTTCCCACAAGTCTGCTCATATCGGCACTAACAATAAAAATCCCTGAGCCAATCATTGAACCGGCCACAATCATTGTGGCATCGGTCAAGCCGAGGGTACGCTGCAGAGAGTTTGAGTGATCTTCCAAAAGAGAAGAGATTATAAGGTATTTTGTTTATGCAACTTGCTATGTTTATGACTATATCCGAAATAAATGATGATTCCAAGAACCATCCAACCAAAAGCCACCTTCAGTGTTTGTGCATCGAGTGCTACAATCATTCCTAAGCAAACTAACACGCCCATGGTAGAAACAAAAGGTACCAAGGGAGCTCTGAAAGGTCTAGGAATTTCAGGGTTTTTAATTCGCATGATCCATACCCCTGCGCTCACAAGCACAAAGGCAAACAAGGTTCCAAAGCTGGTTAAATCACCTGCCACATGACCGGGAACAAAAGCAGCAAAAAGCCCTACAAAAATAAACAACAACCAATTTGACTTATAAGGCGTACGATATTTAGGATGAAGCTCACCAAATACTTTTGGGATGAGTCCATCGTTACTCATGCTGTAAAATACACGGCTTTGCCCCATCAGCATCACTAAAATCACCGATGAAAATCCAGCCAATATGGCAACCGTAACCGCATTGGCCAACCAACCATAGCCAGTCATGTATTGCGAAATGGCATAGGCCACAGAAGCTTCTCTTCCCTTTTCTGGATCAACAAATTCTTTCCAATTGGCAACACCCGTAAGCACGTGACCAAATAACAGGTATAGGATGGTACAAACCACCAGTGAACCTAATATTCCTATAGGCATATCTCTCTTTGGATTTTTTGCCTCTTGCGCTGCGGTGCTCACCGCATCAAATCCTATAAAGGCGAAGAAAACAATGGCTGCTCCACCCAAAACACCTCCCCATCCGTGTTTGAACACCCCGTTATAATCGGCAATAATTTTGCCTGCGCTGTCAACCACCGGTGCAGTGCCGGCAGGAATCAAATAAGGATCGTGATTGGCAGGATTGATAAACTGCCAACCAATTGCGATAAACAATAACACTATTGCAACCTTCACAAATACAATCACTGCATTCACAAAAGCACTTTCTTTGGTGCCTTTGATTAACAGCATGGTGAGCAGCAATAAAATAACAAGTGCAGGAGCATTAATCATTCCGGTATGCAGCACTCCGGAGGAGTCGGTAAAACTTTCGAATGGACTATGACACCATTCGTAGGGAATTTGCCCCCCGAGCAGCTTATTCAAGTATTCGCTCCAGGCAATAGAAACAGTTGCTGCGCCAAGCGCATATTCCATCACCAATGCCCAACCAATGATCCACGCAACAAGTTCGCCCATCGTTACATAACTGTAAGCATAAGCACTACCGGATATTGGTATCATGGCAGCAAATTCGGCATAACACAAACCGGCAAATGCACAGCCAACAGCTGCTATAATAAACGAGAGGGTAACAGCAGGACCTGCTGCTTGTCCGGCTGCAGCTGCAGTTCTAACAAATAAGCCGGCACCTATGATAGCTCCAATACCAAGTGCAACAAGATTACCGGCAGACAATGTACGCTGCAATCCTTTTTCAGAGTCGGCCGACTCTGCCATCATTGTGTGAAGTTGTTTTTTTGCAAATATCTTCTTTTTCATAAGGGAATTTAAGGTAAATAAGTTTGCTAATATAATTTAAGTTTTCGCTAATCGAGCAAATCAAAGTTATCTTTTTTAGTTTTACATCATTTGTTTAAATAAATCCGCCCAAGATGCGTTGATTATTCATTCATACTTTTTATGCCAATGAGGATGATAAGATTCATATTATTGTTTTTTTGCAGCCAAACTTTGTTGTATGCGCAAGTCAATAAACATACCTTATCGGGAATTATTCGCGAAAGTGGCTCAGGAGAAACATTACCGGGTGTAAGCATTTATTGCGACTCTTTGCGAATAGGTGTGCAATCAAACGCATACGGATTTTATTCGCTCACACTACCCGAAGGTAAACACCGCATCAAAATATCTGCTCTGGGTTTTTCAGCCATTGACAGTGTGATAACTTTTAGTCAAAACTTACGTGTTGATTTCAATGTTGGGCAGGGAATAGCATTGAAAGAAGTGGTGATTAATGCCGAAGTGAAAAAGAGAATCAGTGAAGAGAGTCAGATGAGTGTGATTAACATCCCAGTTCAACAAATAAAAGATATTCCTGCCTTAATGGGAGAAAAAGATGTTTTAAAAGTGATACAGTTGATGCCCGGTGTTCAAAAAGGTAGCGAGGGCAGCAGCGGTATCTATGTGCGCGGTGGTGGCCCCGATCAAAATCTAATCATTTTAGATGATGCCAACGTTTACAATGCTTATCATTTGTTTGGCTTCTTTTCACTGTTTAACGGTGATGCTTTAAAGAGTGTAGAACTTGTAAAGGGCGGTTTTCCTGCCTCCTATGGCGGCAGACTTTCCTCTGTAATTAATATGCAAATGAAGGAAGGTAATCAAGAGGAGTTTCACGGAGAAGCAGGTATAGGATTAATTTCCTCCAGACTTGTGCTGGAAGGCCCGCTAAAAAAGAAAAAATCATCCTTTTTAATTTCTGCCCGAAGAACATATATTGATGCACTCATTTATCCTTTTTTGCCACCCGAACAAAAAGGCGGTTATTTCTTTTATGATTTAAATGCAAAACTAAATTATACCTTAACATATAAGGACAGACTATACCTCAGCGGCTATTTTGGTAAGGACAAGTTTTATTTCAATAGCAATAACGATGGGTTTAAGTTAAAGGGAAACTTAAATTGGGGCAATGCAACAGGCACCTTACGATGGAATCATATTTACAGCGGAAAATTATTTTCGAACACCTCTGCTATTTTCACCAACTATCAACTAGGAATTGGTAGTAGAGAGGAATTTGACAGCAGCTATTTTGACTTGCAATTTGGTTCGGCCATCAGAGATTACACCATTAAACACGACTTTGATTTTTACCCTAACAGGAAGCACCACATTAGATTTGGGGGACTTGCTATTTTTCACAGATTTAAACCAAGCGCAGTAGTGGTGAAAAGTTCCGATGCACTATCGGCTGGCATTAGCGTTAATTCAATTTATACGATGGAGAGCGGTTTATACGTTGAAGATGACTGGAAAATTTCGGGAAGACTAAAGGCAAATATAGGTTTGAGAGTGAGTCACTATGTGGCAAATAAAACATCCTTTACCAATCCCGAACCACGTGTTTCGGCCAGATATAGCATTACTGAGAAAAGCGCTGTAAAAGCATCCTACGCACTCATGAACCAGTACCTGCATTTGTTGAGCAGCACAGGTGTAAGTTTGCCAACCGATTTATGGGTGCCGGCCACTCGTAATTTGCGCCCCATGCAATCGCAACAATGGGCTTTGGGGTGGGCACAAGAGCTGCCCAAGGGAATTAACTTAACCATTGAAGGTTATTATAAAAATATGCGAGACATCTCTTTCTACAAAGAAGGCGCTAGCTTTTTGTTAATCGATAACCCCGAAGGTGCGCAGGGTATTAATTGGGAAAAAAACATCACACAAGGTAAAGGTTGGAGCTATGGAAGTGAGTTTTTACTGCAAAAGGAAAAAGGGAAGTGGAGCGGTTGGATTGGCTACACATTGTCATGGACTTATGTGCAATTCGACAGTATTAACTTCGGAAAAAAATTCTTTCCAAGATACGATCGAAGACATGATATTTCCATTGTGAATATTTATAAATTTAATGACCGAATTAAACTATCGTGTACATGGGTATATGGCACCGGAAATGCCATTACCTTGCCCGTTGCACAGTACGATGCAGCCCCACACAATCCGGCACAAATAGATAATTATAGTCAATACAATTTCATTGGTTTCAGAAATGATTATGGTGAGAAAAACAGTTTCAGAATGGCACCCTATCATCGACTCGATGTGGGTATTCAATTTACCAAGGTTAAAAAAAGGTATACCCGCACTTTTGAATTGAGTTTTTATAACGCTTACAACCGATGGAATCCATTCTTCTACTACATCGAAAGGGGTGTAACTGCCACACAAAATAAACTCATGCAAGTCACTTTATTCCCAATATTACCTTCAGTATCATGGTCATGGAAATTTTAACTCGTTACCAATCTTCAAGCGTATTGCTGCTTCAAAAAAATTTGGCAACTATAATTATTTGCCTTCTCTTTGCGGCTTGCACCAAAGATGCTACGGTAAAACTTCCTGATATAGCGCCCAAGCCGGTACTTGTTTGTTTTATTTCTCCCGAAGATTCTTTCATCAGGGTAAAGCTTACCAATTCGATTCCTTTGTATAGCAGCTCAACAAAAAATTATCCGTTCGAAATTAAAGATGCAGAGGTCATGATTTCCAACGGTATTACAAGTGCCCAGGTACCCTGGTACAAAGATTCGGTAGGATATTTATTGAGTACTTCCCTATTCCCAATCAAGCCAGGCACAAGCTATACCCTGCAAGTTAAAATTCCTGACGGGAGGGTACTCAACGCTTTTACAACTGTTCCTGTTGAAGATTTTCCTGCCATTGATTTTTCGCTTATCAGACAAACGGTTGACTCCAGTGATTTTGGGATAAGTTATAGTTTTGATTACACCATGAAATGGAAAGATGTTGCCGGCATTAAGAATTACTATCGCGGTGTAATTTACAATCTATATGCCGATAGTTCGCTAGGCGCAGATACCACTGTTCAGCAGTCAACCGAATTTTTTGAAACCGATGAAGGTAGAGATGGCGGTGAAATAAGACTCAACGGACAGGGATATTTATTTTACAGTTCAGGCAGTACGATACCCGCAATTGGTTCAAATTTTATTGGATACCTGATGTTGAGCAATCGTGATTATTACTTATACCACAAGGATTTGTTTCAAGACATGGGCGACAATCCTTTTTCGGAGGCCAAAATAAATTTTACGAATATAGAAGGTGGTATTGGCTGTTTTGGCGCCTATAGAATGGCTAAAAAACGATTTTAACTGATCCTTATTTCATATGATTAAAGGGAATATTTTACATTCTTTCAATCTTTAAAATCTGATCACCAACTTGCAAATTGCTAATCACTTGAAGCCCTTTGATGATATCGCCAAAAATGGTATATCGGCCATCTAAATGTGGGGCATAGGTGTGGCTGATAAAAAATTGCACCCCTTCAGAATCTTTACCCACAGAGGCCAATCCTACACTTCCTGTTTGATAGGTAGAAGTTCCTGACAATTCGCTTCTTTGATTCCAATCTAATGAGCCCCAACCATCGCCACGCGGACATCCACCTTGAACTACAAAGTTAGGTACCATGCGGTGAAAATATTTTCCGTTGTAATATCCCTGATCAACTAATTTTAAAAAATTGCAAACCGAGGCAGGTGCTTCATTCACTTTCAGCATCATAATCATTACTCCTTTTGAGGTTAGTATTTTAACTTTTTGATTGGCTTCAATTTTAACGATGTATTCCCAGTCAATTGGGTTTGAATAACCGTTTTCAAAGCAGGAGCGATAGTTATATGATTGGCCACTGAAACTCAAAATGGCTTTCTCTACATCAATCCATGTTTCAAAGTCGCGAGGCAGCAGCAGCTGTCGTTGTACATTTTGCAACACATCAACGGTGACAGGTATTTTTTTCTTCTGTTCATTTTGTACTACAATATATTCACACATGCGCGAGGTAAGCGCTACATCATTCTGATCAAAAATGTTTTGTATCCATTCGGCATCAATCACATTGTTCCAAGTATGATTATTAAAAAAATTATCTAAGGCATAAGCGCGTATAAGTGGGTGGTAGTCAGAAAAAACCAACTGTTTACAAATGACATCTGTAAGGATAAATTCTTTAAGTTTTTTCAGCTGAAGATAAGGCGTGGTGAGTGGTTTTAATTGTTCATCAATTTGTGCTTTGCTCTTTACAGGCTGTGGTGGCATTTCTTCGGCTGCTACGAGTGCAACAGGCATGATTTTATGGCAATAATAATTAATCAGCTGCGCACTGCCAAGATTGTTTTCAAGCAAACTATCGACATGTTTCGCTAGGGTGCGATTGTTTTTTTCCAAATCAACCTGCTTGCGTCTTTTAGCCAAATACAATCCCTTTAACCATGCCATTAAATAATGCTCATCTTTAATTTGATTTTGATTATAATTGTTGATGTAAAAGTCAGTGACATCATGCTTTGCAAGCTTTCCAATACTTGCCATACAAGCATTTTTCACCTTCATGTTTGCACACTTGTTGTAATACTCCAAAAGAAAATAATAGGCAGTGTAGCAATCTAATTGTGAAAGACTGTTGATGATAGATAGTTGTACCGAGTCGATTTTTTCGGTAGACATCATTTTTATCAAAGGTGGCGCAAGCATTGTATCTTGCACAGATGCCACTGCACGAATTGCTGCATATCGATATGGTAGATTTTTATCTAAGAAATATGGCAGCAGGGAGTCGCCCAGTCTGTTGTACTCGAAACCATAAATTTTTCTGAGGGTGGCATCCTTTGAAAACTTATTTTGCGCAATACTACTAGCGCTTATAATTATGAAGAGAATACAGCTAAATGCTTTCATCTTTTTATTTGTAAATGTATTAAATTGTTTGTTAACATCTACAGGTAATTGCTACGAATGATATCAATCAGCCGGATCTTTATTTTTCAAACAAAAAAGATGACAGCAGATAAGGCCATTCCATAATTAAAGTTTATTTTTGCAAGTATATGTTTACAAAAAATTTCAAAAGGTTTTTGCTATGCTCACTCCTGCTTTTGATGAGTATTTGTGGCATGACTCAAACATTCGGAAATGAATGGATTAACTATAACCAAAACTACTACAAGTTTCCCATCCTCAGCAGCGGTATGTACCGCATCAATTACAACTCCTTGGTAAACTCTGGCATCCCGATAGCGAATATCAACCCCAAGCATATACAAATTTTTGGCAGGGGAAAAGAGGTGCCTTTGTATATAGAGGGAGAGGCAGATGGTGTGTTTAATACCACTGATTTTATTGAATTTTTTGCGCAAAGAAATGATGGTTGGTTCGATTCACTTGCCTACGATGTGCCACAGCATGCGGGCAATCCATATTACAGTTTGTTTAACGATACTGCCTTCTACTATCTGACATGGAACAACAGTTTGTTGAATGAGCGTATGACCATTGAAAACGACACTATTAATTTCAATTTATATAATGCCGAGCCATATTGTTTGGCCAAATCACTGCTGTTCTACAGCGATACCTATTATGCAGGAGAAACCAATGCCATAGGCACCACAGATCCCGAATACACTTCCGGAGAAGGTTGGTTCTCTAGTATTTGGTCTGTTGGTGGGGTGCGTACTGAAAATTTATCGGTCAAAAATGTTTATAATGCTGGGCCACCTGCAACCATCTACACCAAAATTATTGGGGCATCCAATGCAGCCGGTTTTTCAAATGACAATCGTGTTAAGATCGACCTTGTTGGCAGTAACAACATACAAATTGGGGATGTTATTTTTGATGGCTATGCCGTGAATGAGCTTTCGTTCCAAACAAATGCGTCCAATTTAAGTTCTCCCTTTACACAGCTTAAGTATACAACGGTTGGCACAGGCGCACCTCACAGTCAATATACCGCATTGGCTTACAATGCTATTGAATTTCCGCACACTTTCGATTTTGAAAGCAGTTATTTTTATCAGTTTAAACTCCCTGTTAACCTCACCCAACTGAAATCAAAGTTGACGATTACAAATCTCAACTTGAACGGCCCTGCAAGATTTTATGATCTTACCAATAAGAGACGTATAGTGGTGGCGCAAAGCAACGGAATTTACACCTTGCTAACACCCAACTTAGGTAATGTAAAAGAGTGCTATATGATTGGAGCCAATGATATTGCACCAATCAATCAACTGAAACCTGTAACCCCAACTGCCAAGTTTACCGACTATGCCAACATAGGTACATTCAGCGATTTTTTAATCATCAGCAATAGAAATTTATGGACTGAAGCAACTGCCTATGCTGCCTATCGCAACAGCACCGGTAAAACAAGTTTACTTGCCGATGTTGATGAGCTATATGATCAGTTCGCTTATGGCATTAAAAAAAATCCCCTCAGCATTAGAAGGTTTACCGACTTTGCTGTTCAAAATTTTACGGTGAAGCCCAAGCATGTGTTTATCATTGGCAAGGGTATGAGTTGGGATCAGGGTAGAAAAAATTATTATAATTACACCTTGTGTCAGGTTCCCACTTTTGGTTATCCACCGAGTGATGTTTTACTTACAGCAAATCCTGACTTATTATTGTGTCACCCCGATGATAAACTTATCATAAAGTTTGAAACGGATTACAATAAAGAAATAAACACAATGTACAAAATCAATTCAATAAAAGAATTAGAAAGTATATTAAATC
>JALRAS010000098.1:10375-10619 GCA_023262495.1 Bacteroidia bacterium
CTAATAACAATGCCGAAGTAGCTGCCTATAAAAACAAGGTGATGCAGCTCGAGTCGCAAAATCCCGGATTATGGAATAAAAATATTTTACACTTTGCAGGCGGTTTTGATTTGCCATCGCAAGCTATTTTGAAATATTATTTACAGCAATATGAGCAGGTTGTAGAAGACACATCGTTCGGAGGAAACGTAACCACATTTAGTAAAACAAGCTCTGCTCCCATTCAAATTACGGCCTCCGACAG
>JALRAS010000099.1 GCA_023262495.1 Bacteroidia bacterium
CTTTAGAAGGTTGCTCTCCATTATCATCAATAGTTCCGCGGTACTTTACTATCCAATTATTATTCTCCTTCCAAATCACATAAGCCATAGGCGTATGTTCGGCCTTAAATTGCTTCCCAACATCCTGTGTGGCATCCTGCAGATATGGAAAATTAAATCGCTCGTTGTGTGCTTTCTTTTTCATCAGGTCAAAAGTTTCATCATCATAAACCAAGGTGTCCATGCTGTTAATGGCAATCAAAGGAACCTTTAATGCCTTGTATTTTTTATTTATTTCATTCAATCGCTTGGTATATAATTTTGCGAATGGACAATGATTGCAGGTAAAAATTACAATCAAACCTTTTGCGTCTTTTAACGCTACTGTCGAAAATATTTTACCATCAGTGTTTTTCAAACTGAAGTCAGTAATAACTCGATTGGTTTCGGCAATAAAACCCGTCAACGAAATTGCTGTAAACAAAATCAAAAGCGCAATATATTTTCTATTGATTAGTGAATGCATGTTTATTCCACAACAAAAGGGCTACTGGTTGTTTGCTTCGATTTATCGTCAGTTAATTGCATAAAATACAAACCTTTTGAGAAGTGACTGATATCGATACCATTTTGTAATTCAGGTTTTGGCAGCATTAAAATTGTTCTACCCAAGGCATCGGTAATTCTGATGTAGTAGGCGGATTGCCCTGCTTCTTTAAACTTTACAAAAATTTTATCATGTGCAGGATTCGGATAGATTGAAAATTGACTCTCGGTTGTATGATTGCTAGCAATACTTGTTGGATTGGCAACAATAAATTGCCCCATCATCCCTTCATCTTCATGCAAAGAGATATGACAGTGATACATGAATGGATGCATGGGATCAGCAAAATCTTCAAATTTAGCGATGAACTTTACTACCGTATTTGTTGGCCCTGTTTTACCTTTTACAAATACTACATCCTTCCACCCTGCCTGCGTGGCATCGGGTGGTGCACCATTAATACTGATAATATTAAATTCAACATCATGTATATGAAATGGGTGACCAAAAACTGAAGAGCTTGTGATCTGCCAAATTTCTGTATTATCCAAGGGCACATTATAATCAATGTAATTGATATCAAATAAACGGTGGTTAATAATAAATGCATTAGGACCTAAGATACCCGGCACTCCTGCGCTATCACTGATGGTTAAATATCGGGTAACATTGGCATTAGCTGCATTCAACAACACATTTGTGGTTAGCGCTGTAGGAATTGTTGTAATAGGATTAGCCGTTTGCGTACCAATATTAAGATGAAGGATATTAAAATCAATATGACCTAAAGCATTGGCAAACGGGCCATTGGGGAAACTTTCTCCACCTGCAATGAAACCGGCAAGCTGTGAATTATATGCTTTTAAATCTACAGTTGTTCCGCTCTGACCGGTGCAGTTTACCAATATTTCAACTCTTTCGCCTGCATGAATGAGATACTTTGTTTTGGCAACAGGAGCATCAAGTAATCCACCATCAGAGGCAATCACGTAAAACGTTCTGTTATCACTAAAACCAAGATTATAGCTTCTCTCAATTGCAGCATTTAATACTCTTAGTCTAACAACTTGTGCGGGAACATTGTATTGCGCTCTCAATGTCATGTTAGTCATCATACTATCGCCATAAGGAACCACAGAAAATTGGTTTAAGGCAGTAAAATCTCTATCCTGTAAAACCAATGGAATATCATCAATCCCATACTTTCGGGGCAAGGCCAATGCGCTTTCAACCGAATCTCTTACAATTAATAGGCCACCAATTCCCTTAGTAATTTGTTCTTCGGTCATTTCATGCAAATGCGGGTGATACCAATAAGTAGCAGCATTATTTTTCACAGTCCAATAGGGTTGCCATACCGTACCCGGAGGAATAACCTGATGCGGCCCGCCATCCATTACTGCTGGCAAATGCATTCCGTGCCAATGTATAGTTGTGCTATCATTCAAATTATTTTGCACATTCATATGCACCACATCGCCCTTGTTCACAAATATGGTAGGTCCCCAAAATTTACCATTGATACCTCCTGTGATTGTTTGATTACCAGTATTCACTATCTGAGCAAAAGTATCTCTGATAGCGAGATTAAAATTGGTGCCCGACAAGGTATCAGGAATCCACATAGTATTGTA
Organism: Bacteroidia bacterium; assembly: GCA_023262495.1. Lineage (GTDB taxonomy): Bacteria > Bacteroidota > Bacteroidia > UBA4408 > UBA4408 > CAIKXD01. The sequence continues at coordinate 2,161 of JALRAS010000099.1, forward strand.
TTGAGCGTTCACTTGTAAACAAATAAGCAAGGCCAAAAGTGTTGTGATTTTTTTAAGTATCATGAAATATATTTTTTACAAAAGTAGGGATAGTAAAATCAATAACTCCGCTCAAAAAGGAGGTTTAACCTATTCGCTAAAAGAAAACAACACGAGGGAATATTCTATAGGCATTTATCGGTTTGCAATACATAGCTGTAACAACGATTTATGATTTTTAATTATGGAATAATTAATAAATCAAAATGATATACCTATAACAAATAAAGCTGATACATTTTAGGCAGAAAGCAGCTATTCTCCCCAATGCTTTTTACTGATGAATCCGATTTAGTACTGTTGTATTAATGGAAAGTAATCAATACTTTTCATTAAGGGATACAACGGAAGTGTTTCCATCATTTTTGTTACCTGTGATTCATCAACATCTTTGAAAATAAATACTGCTCCATTTCTTGTTTGTCTGAGAAAAAAATGCACCAAGATGCCTTGTTCTTTCCATTTTGCAACAACCTCTTGCTCGTGTTTAATCATCTCCTGAAAATTATCAGGAAGCTGTTCTGTATGTATGGTTAAAATAGCTTGTATGCGATTCATGTTTTTTTGAGTTTAAGTTCGCCACCATCTATAAATGCTATCTCATCTTGCTAAATGAACGATGCTGATAATTAAAAATCCTACATCAATAAATACTGATCGGTAAATTTATGGAACAAATGTAGCAAAGCAAATTTGGGCCTAATTTAATTTCACAGCGGAATACATTTTAGTTTGGTGACATATACGGTTATCTTGGTGCAATTATTATTTATTTTACAAAACTAGGAAAACGCTACACCAATCATTTATTAATTCGGTAAATGATGTAGTGAGTTTCGGTTACAGGTAAAGAGCAACTTTATACCGACCAATACTGAATGGATTGATAGCTCAGAATTCAAAATAAATAAAACGATAAGGTTGGACTTTATTATGCCATTCCTACATTTTTTTTGAGATTGATATAACTCAACAAAAATCATCCTTCAAACGAGAGCTAAATTGCAATTTGCAGACTGTTACTAAAAGCACACACTTAAATTTGCATTTTTTTAAGACCGATTACATATTTTTATATATTTGCTTACAATTTTAACAGACGAAATGCGAAAATTAATACTTTCATCACTCCTATTACTGTTTTGCACTCTTTATTCATACGCTCAGTTAGGCGAAGAAAAGAAAGACAGGCTCAAAGAACTAAAATTAACCTATAAAAAGGCGCCTAAAATTTTTACCTATGGTTGGTCAATTATAGACGATAATGGGAGGGCTTATCTGAATGTTTTACTCCCTAAATCATTCACGGCAAATCTCATTCCGTTTACCTTCAACTATGATGTGTATATGAACAAACAGATGTTTTTCAATCTTAAAACTTCATTTTGCAACTTCAAAGAGGGAAAGATTGTAAATGGGGAAACAGTTGAAAGCTCGAACCTGCTATTTGCATTAGATTTAAATACCAGCGTAAGTCTTAATTCAGTTTATTTTGTTTCTGAACTTGTAGATTTTCGTTTACTAACAGGTTTGGGTTACACCAACCGAAACATCTTCGTATTTAATCAATCGGTCAATTTAAATTTAGGAGGCGGTGTATATATTAAGTTTAACAAAGATTTTGGCATGCATTTGGAAATGATGGCCAAATTTGGTTTAAAGGCGCCTTTAATTAAAACCAATTCAAATTACATGCATAGCTCTATAGGATTTTCCTACTTTATACGTTCTGTAAAATACAGTTCACGTCCAAGAGGCAATTAATTTGATTAGTAAACTTGAATTAATGTTACCACATTAAAAAGTACCGAAGGAAGATTTTAAATTGTTGTTATAATTTACAAACAACATTGGTAAAATTGTACAGGTTGGGGTAAAAAAAAACTTTGACCTGCGAAAAATTACTCACTCCTATTTTTGCCGTTAATCCATAGATTTAAATCGTTGAAAAGATGAATTAAAACTACGAATTTTTTTTAGTCTAAAAATTGCTCTTTCCCTTGCGGTAATTGACTTTCACAAATACCTATTTTCTTGAAAAAAATCATTTAGAAATGTCATGGAAACGAATTTTTGTTATACATTTGTTGAAACATAGATTACTTGTTATGAATAAAATTTTACTTCTTCTTTTTTGTTTTACACTCACAGTCACACAACTTAAAGCTCAATCACCAGAGTTTAATAAGAATAAATGGGAATTGTTTCAGTTGCGCCTAAAAAAAGCGCCTAAGGCGTTTAGCTACGGATGGTCTGTAATTGATGATAATGGAAAAGCATACCTCAATGTATTGTCCCCAAAATCTTTTAATGCCAATATTGTACCACTATCATTTAATTACGATTTATATTACGGTAATGGTTTGTTTTTTAGCATCAAAACAACATTTTGTAATTTCAAAAGGAATAAATTAGTAAACGGTAGCGAAATTCAAGACTCTCATCTGCTTTTCGGACTCGATTTCAATACCAGTATCAGTATGAATTCGGTATTCAATCCTAATACTCAACTCCTAAAAATTAAAAAGAATATTTTTGATGTACGATTAATTGGTGGTTTGGGTTACACCAACAGAAATATATATGTGTTCGATCACGCTGCCAATTTCAATTTTGGTGGTGGCATATACGCTAGATTTAACGAGGAATTTGGTATGTACGTTGAAATGTTGGGTAAGCTTGGATTAAAGGCTCCTTTAATTGGCACCAACAGCAATTATGTTCACACATTTATTGGCGTTACCTATTTTATCGGAAATGTCAAATTTGCTTCACCAAAATCAAATATTACAGTTCCTAAACTCGATTAGAGTTAAACTATCTTGTAGTAACTTCTTTTTCATTTTATTTGCGGGCAGCAGCTCCTATGATTAATTTTTTAGGCGCTTCTCTTTCTCCTAATGATGATATTGAATATTGCTTTGCAAAGGAATTTAATATCAGTAGTATAAGGATTCTTTTCCTTGATTAGTAGATACTCTCTCTCCGCTTGCAATACCTCCTCCACCGAACTTTTTCGGTTAAGTGAAACGTAAGGTGGCACACAACCTGGTTTATGTTTTAGTCTTAATTGCTGTAAATCCTCCGGAATGTCTTGAAAATATCTTTCACTGATTGGCCTTACTCCAACTAGTTTCATTTCTCCTTTGATTACATTAATCAATTGGGGCAATTCATCAATCCAATATTTTCTGAAAAATCTTCCCCAAGGTGTCAGTCTAAAATCATTTTTTGGTTTACCTGACTCAGCATAACCATTCAATTGTAAAATATGATCATGCAAGTACTCCGAAAAGGGGTGCATGGTGCGAAACTTATAAACCTTTATAATCTTTCCATTTTTGCCCATCCGCCTCATGGCAAACAACGGGCCATAAGATGGACTTGGATTATTGTCGGGCTCCTTCACCTTTTTTACGATACAATATAAATAACCACCAAAGCTCTTATATTCAACAATTTCAAAACCTGTATTCACAAGTCTTCCCAATACCTCCGCCTTGGAAAGCAGCCTTACCCTGCCTTTGGTAATAAAGAAAAATATTTTTTTAACTCCCCAAATTTTGGGTGCCGCTCTCAGTACCACAAATTCTGTAACAAAAAAAATGCTTCTAATTACAGGAATATGTCCAATCTTTTGTCGCGTTTTTCTTGCTTGAATGGTTTCAAAACGGCAAACAAAAATGTCATCGATTGCAAGGCGTTCATTAGCCGCCTTGAATAATTTATTGATGAACCTAAAGTGATTAACCGATTTAAAGTTTACAATTGCATTCCAATCGCCATGACTATTTTCAATATTGAAAGGATTTGAGCTTGCAATTAATAGTGTACGCTCAGATTCAATATCAACATACTTTTTGATAAAATTATAAGCATCATGACCTATTTCATTTAAGAGTTTCTGTGGCATTACTGGGGTATAAACTTTCTATAATTTAAAAACTATTGAGTGATTATTAAAATCCTTATTTGTATGCCTAGTTGTACGTTTAAACCAACAAATAGTTTTATAAAATACAGTTTTTTTTGACCTTTTAAATGCTCGCTAAAAGCCATTTAGCGAGGGGAAAGCATTATATTTAAGTTTAACAGAAGTTTTAAAACGATGAAGCGGCAAATAGTGTTGTCAATTTATTTTTTAACAAAGAAGTATTTTTTTATTAAGTTCTTAATGCTTTGCTTAAACAACTCAGCAAGCCAAAGTGATTTATCATCAGTCCATCTTTGTGGATGAAAATTAAACATTGCATTTGAGGGAAAAGTATTTTGATGAATGGCACTAATAATTTGATTGGTATTACTGTATACAGGCCATATTTTATTTGTGATGATCTTATCTCTGACACTATACTTGAATCCGTCCCAACACCTTCCGGTATCGGTAAGATAAAACATTTGATTAAAGTCAATATCGAAATACGGCTCTATTTTAATTCCGTACTTTTTATAGTCGTATTTTTTCCAAACATCCTTGTTATCGAATTTACTTCTTGGGCTTCCATGCATGCAAATACTGGTTACCGTAACCAGAGCTCTAAGTTGAGCCAAATGCTTCTCAAATAACTTTATAGCTTGATCGGCATCTCCATTGGCAAAATCCATATCTTCATAATGATATCCCACTTCATGACCCAACTGAGCAATTTCGAGTATTACCTTTTCATCAAAACTCTCGGGCACCATCCTGAAGTAATAAGTCCCTTTTACACCCAATTTATGCTGAATACGCGCAAATGCTAACGAGTGCATCTTTAGGTCATCCACGTCATGTCTGAGATAAATAGTGGATTGGTTGATATCATGAGGGTATTCAGAAACAGTTTTAAAAACATAACCTTTTGAAACTAATACTTGAAGTAGTTCCTGATATTTTGAGCATGTAAAATCCATTTGCAATAACTTTATATTATTATTTTTATTTGTATTAGACAATAAGCAACAATTGATGTATTGCGACTTCTAATACTAGGTTGTTGAATAAGTTAATTTTATTGTTAATGATTCATTGTCAGATTGCGAATTAAAGGCATCGTCTCTTGGGTTTTAAATAAAATATCATGGCGTGCAATACAATTATTTATTGCTGTGAATGATATGGTCAATAAAACCTAAAACTTGATTTAAAACTGCTTTACTATTTGAATCTCTCTTCACCTTGTTGGTACCTTTCACGTATTTATATATTTCATCAACATCTCTTGACTTGAATTCCCACCCCTTTTCTTGCATAACCTCATCCACAGTTAAAAAGGTTTTTCCGGGAAAAAAACTAACTGCCGGTGTTCCCAAGAGAGCGGCTTCACGTGCAAATGTACCTGCACCAGTGAGCATACATGAAGTATAATAACAAACATCTAGCCCTTTTAATGGTTTCTCCGGAATAAAAATATTGGAATACCCATTTGCGTATTTTTTCTCTTCTTCATATCTCGGGAGAAACAGAATATTTTCATCTTTAAATTTTTCAAAAAGTTGCGGCACAATAGTAACACTATCTTTAGGAACGTAACTTGCCTTTAAATTTTCAGGTCTTATTGTTATAAATTCTTTAAAAGGAAGTTGTGTCAAAAAATTTTCATCTCGCTCATAATCTGCCAAATAAATATCTTCTTTAAATCCGTCAAAGGCAAATATTTGGTCAACTTTGATATTATATTTTTTTTGTACCGATGCATAATCAAAATACTTAGGAAAAATGAAATAGTTGGCAAACTTGTAAGCAGGCAACTTGAATGAGATGTCATTATCACTAAAAACAATAGATTTCTTACCTTTTAAACGAGCAATTGTAGAGGTATAATTTCCTCCTAAGGAAATTGCCCAATCAAACTCAGGAATATCCTTAAAGAGTTGCCAAATTCGTGTTGCTAAACCAAGTGCTTTTTTAACACGACTTTTACCTTTGTAATCTCCTATTACATAATGCTTAATTCCATTTTGCTCCAAGAGCGGGAGTGTTTCAGAAAAGTTTCGAGCCGTAATATACAAGTCATGCTTTTTCTCGAGATGCCTTATAATTGGCAGCAATACGCTTACTTGAGGTGTATTAGTTATATCGATCCAAATTTTCATCCTAGATTGAATTTAAAATGTTTTAATTACTTTGGCTGGGCTACCAACAGCGACACCATAAGGAGGAATATCTTTGGTTACCACAGCACCTGCTCCAATTACGGCCCCTTCTCCTATTGTTACACCGGGCATGATAATAGCACCAATTCCAATATGAGCTCCATCTTTAATTGCAACAGGCTTATATAATAAATCACAGTCCATTACTGCCTTTCCTACATGCATTTGTGAAATATCGCGTTGATGACAAAGAATCATTACACCGGCTGTAACCCAAACATTTTTACCAATTGACACCAAATCGGGCCGACTATCATCTATTTGCACGGTCCTATTTATTTTACTTCCACGCCCCACTTTTACACCACGCCATCTATGAAGCATAGTTGTAAGTTGTGCAGGAAATGTAAAAGGTATGATAAGCGTCAAAATCCTAATCCAAATACCTCTTATTACTGATGATAATGTTCTTTTATTGTTCGCCATTTTTTCTATTCTTTATAAACTTTGCAGGAACACCACCAAACACATCATAGTCGGAAACATTTTTGGTAAGCACAGCGCCTGCGGCAATTATTGCATTTTTTCCAATCTTCAATTCAGGAAAAATAATACACCTTAGGCCAATCCAAGTGCCGTCACCAATAATTGTGGGTCCCAAAATTCTATTACCTTGTTTTGCAATTTCAATATTTAAGTCCTTATACTCATGCATCTTACCAAGTATAATAGACTCTCTTGCAATCAATACATGATTTCCAATTATTACATTATTTAAACGCACATAGTCATTAATTTTACAATAATCACCAATAACAATACTTTTTCCATTACCTACATAAACACCTTTCATTACTCTACAATTTTTACCTATTGTAAGAAACTGTCTCAGCAATGCTACGCGAAGCCAATTGAACAAACTCCCACCGGGAAAAGAACTATTAGGTAAATAGTATGCTACCGAATAATATAACAACATAGCAACTACCGATTTAATTTTCCTCATGTTTGATAATATAATTTTTAAATATAGATAAAATTGTACAGTATCTGGGTATAAATTGAGTTTGATTGGTTTGCTCTAGGTGCTTCATGGAGAGGTTTAACAACTTATTCAATATCTCATCATCATAAAATAGTTCCGCTTTGAATGAATAATCCATTTTAGAGCGCAACCGATTTTTGAGACCAAGCTTCCTATATATTTTCCTTGACCATTTTTTATAAGTATAAACTAGTTTAGATGTCAAGTCCAAAGGTTTGTCTGCACTGCTATAAGGGATACCATTGAGTATTGGTGCAAATTTTTCAATGAGCTCAATTTGTATTTGGTTATTGTTTTCGAAACTATTGCACACAAAGCTTATATCAGGATGATAAAAAGGGAACAGTGTGGCCGTATGCCTATTGCGCATAGTGAGCATTGTACCTGCCCAATGTCTTGCCTTAATACGATAATGTAAATATTTTGAAAATTGTGGTGATTGGGAATTGATATTCCAATAAGCCATTTCTTCTTCCAGCTTAGAGGCAATATTTTTGAGATAATCGGACTCCTCGCTAGAACTCGTGAAAGTTAGCTTTTTGTATGCAAAGCCGGAAACGATTTGATCAAAACTTTTGTTTGTGGCATATTGATTCCTTATCATTTCGGCTCCCCAACCACCTATTTTAACACCTTCCAACTGCGCTTTATTTTCTATTTCTTGTTTCAAACGAAAGGCAATATCAATACCTCTAACCATATCGGATTGTATTAAAGGATCAATATTACGGTAGTCGATTTCAGCCGGCTCAATATCCACAACAATCAATGTTTTATTTAATCGCTCTGCTATTTTTTTGGCAATAATGACATCCGATGAAACCTCAACAGATCTATTGTTTGTGACCAACTCATAAGGTACACCAAAGTGTATTAGGCAACTTAAAACTGTCCTCGTATCATAACCACCCGACAAATCAACATAAATAGGTTGATCTAATTTTTTCAATGCTTCAAAATAGGTTTTTAGGTGTTTTTCAAGTGCCTGCAGGCCGGCCTCATTTGTGCTTTGAAAGGATTGCAATTTGTGATAGGTAAGAGTATCAAGATCGTAAATTGCATGTGGACAAAACTTTTTAATTTCGTTGAAAACAGTTTCATTACCCAGCACAGTTGACATATTGATGTATTCCAAACAATTCTGCTTGTTAAGGGTGGGACTTCTTACAATAGGCAATAATGCAAAAACAGAATCACTGATATGAAGTGTGTCGGGTTGATTATAGTAATACAATTGATAGTATCCCGAACTTTCAGTAACAAGGGCAGTGCCACTGTTGTTA
>JALRAS010000009.1:0-30181 GCA_023262495.1 Bacteroidia bacterium
GGGATGGCGACGTCGACGACGCTGCCGTCGGTGAGCGTGAGCGTCACCGTGGTCCCGTACGGCGACCGGGTCGACGGGGCAGGGGCCTGGTCGGCCACCACGCCCGTCGGCAGCTGCGGGTCGGGCGGGTAGGTCTCGGGGGCGAGCTCGACGGTGTAGCCGGCACGGAGCACCGCCGTGATCGCCGCGTCGCGCTCGAGGCCCCGCACGTCGGGGACCGAGGGCGCGAGCCCGGTGAGGGCTGCGATGGAGGGCGACACGAAGGCGCGGGCGGGCAGCCCGCGGTGCAGGCCGGTCATGGTCTCGTTCCAGATCGGCCCGGCGATCGAGCGGCCGTAGACCGTGCCGAGCGTCCGGCCGTAGGCGGTGACGTTGCGCAACGGGTAGCGCTGCCCGCCCCGCGGGTCGCCGATCCACACCGCCCAGAGAATTTAAAAGGACTGCACATGTTGAAGTAGCTGATATTGCCAAACGCTTGATGGATTATGGATTCCATGCCCCTACCGTTTCTTTCCCTGTTGCCGATACCATCATGGTTGAACCTACAGAAAGTGAATCTAAGGCAGAATTAGACAGGTTTTGTGAAGCTATGATTGAAATCAGAAAAGAGATTGACGAAATTGTGAGCGGTGCGGCTGATAAAGATGATAATGTGCTCAAAAATGCACCACATACCGCAAAATCAGTTATCAGTACCAACTGGAAGCATGCGTATTCAAGGGAAAAAGCGGTTTACCCTTTAAGCTGGATCAAGGAATCAAAGTTTTGGCCGAGTGTTTCGAGGGTTGATAATGCTTATGGGGATAGGAACTTAATTTGTGCGTGTCCACCTATCGAAAGTTATCAAAACCAAGTAGGGTAAATTTATCACCCTGTCAAATGCTTTTTGCGGCATTAAATAGCTTTCATAAGCTTGACTAACAATATATTAAATTAAAAGTTAAATTTGTTTTATTTTTTCATTAAACTTTTTTTGTAACTTGCAGTCCAAAATCAAACTTAATTTTAAAAAACATGAAGAAAAATTTACTATTTATTTTCTTATCAGCAGGTTGTTTTTTTGCTCATGCTCAAAACAAAACAAACGGTAAGATTGGTTCTAACCATCAAGTTCAAAGAAATGTTAGCGTTTCTGCTTTCGGCTCCGACAGAGCTGTGGGTGATACAGTAATGTATTTTCCATTACCCGGTGCTTTTTTAGCTAATGCTGATGATCAAACTGCTTTTGGTTTGTGGACAGAGGATGTAGACGGCTTACCAACCAACAACGCTGGCGCCCCTGTAGATTATGCATTGTATCAAAGTACCAACACAAGTGTGAATGGTTCAGGACAACCAACCGCAGATAACTACTATCATCCTTGGGAAGATCCTGCTGCAGGTGACTCTGCATTCTTTTTAGGTGCCACCTCATGGTTTAATCCTGCAGGTACATCCAACAATTGGGCCATGTTTGGTCCGGTAACTATTCCTGCTTCAGGAGCAACTTTATCTTGGTACGACAGAACAAACCCTGCTTACCGTGATGGTTACAAAGTATGGGTGGTGAATACCATTTCAGGTACAGAGCCAACTTCTATCGATTTTGAAAATGGTAACGCTATTGGAACTGTGATTTTCTCTCGTCCTGATGCTTATCCTTCTCCAACTTATGCAACTGACACCACTTGGGTACAAAGAACCGCAGCTGTATGGGGTATCACTCCCGGAACACAGGTTTACTTTGGCTTCCAACACAAATCAAACGACATGGATGTGTTGTATTTAGATGAGTTTTTATTGACTGAGGATGCTAATGCCGGTGTTAACGAAAAAAACATTTCAAATGTATCACTTGCTCAAAATCAACCAAATCCATTCAACACCCAAACAACTATTCAGTATACTTTAAATACTGCTGCAAATGTTAATCTTGTAATTACAGATATTGCAGGTCGTATTGTAAAAGTTATCGATAACCAAAATACAAGTGCAGGAGTTCATTACATCAACTTAAATGCTGCTGAATTTGCAGCAGGTGCTTACAACTATACTTTAACCAGTAACGGTACAAGCATCACTAAGAAAATGTTTGTAACCAAATAATTTACACGATTATGATTAAACAAAACCCACCAAATTGGTGGGTTTTGTTATTTTTGCCCTGTTATAATTCAAACTCAATGATTAAAAAATATCGCTTATTGCTGTTGTTACCTGCTTTTATGTTGTTCAATGTTAAATCAACACTTGCAATTACTAATCAGGCCGAAAATGATACGCTTAACAAGCAGTATTTCGATTCACTATCCTACCAATTATATCCCTCTCCCGGAGGAGGATTTGCCTCAGGCCATAATGCTTATGGCGACAAAGCAAAAGCACAAGAGTTTCGTGCTGGGAACTTATGTAACATCTATGGTGTAATGCTTCATTTTGGGCATGTTCAGTTTCAGTCTTCCAACGATTCCTCTTATGTGTATATTAATTTTTATGACCTTAGCGGAACAGGCAGAAACAGTGTAACGAGCAGCGCCAAATGTCCCGGCAATATCTTTCATAAAGACTCTATCTTATTGGCTGATATTGACACCGTAAACGGCAATATGCTAGGCTACACCAACCCCTTGTTTACTGATAGCAACTTTGCCATTGGCATTGATTTATTGTCTTTGAACGACTCGGTTGATATTGCCTTATATACCAACAAAGATGGCGATGCCGGAAGCAGAGAACAATCGTGGGAAAAAGATGCCAACAACAACTGGTATTCCCTCAAATTTAATTGGCCCTTGAACGTTGATTTTGCTGTTTTTCCAATTGTAAATACCTCGGTTGGTATCAATATTTTAAGTAGCTCGTCAGCAACTGTTTCGCTGCAACCTAACCCCACAGCTAATGGAGAAGTATTGATCAATGTTCCCTTATCGGCATTAGATAATTACCAAGTATACAACAGTAACCTTCAGCTTGTTCATGCCACCTGCTCGGCCGTTTCTAACAATCAAAGCAAATTGGATATAGCTGCCGAAACAGCGGGAATTTATTTTTTGAAGATGCGCATCAATCATTCAATAATCGTAAAAAAAATAGTTGTTTCAGGAAGGTGATAATCAAATTTAGGTATTACTCCCTAGCATTTAAGCCGTTTAAGAAAAGAACTGCTAAAGTAAATTCTTAACAATTGTTCATGTGGCTGTTTGTTTTAATTACTAACTTGCAGCATGATTAAAAAGAGCACCCTGCAGCTATTGCGTTTCCATTTCTCTTTCTTTTTACTTCCTGTTTATTTCTTTGCGCTGTCGCAATTGCCGCATATTAATTACAACAGAGCTTTTCTGATTTTTGTGTTACTACATGTATTGGTTTATCCGTCAAGCAATGGTTATAACAGCTACATGGATCGTGATGAAACGCCTATCGGAGGCCTAGAGCATCCGCTACAGCCAACAAAGCAATTATTTTTTCTTACATTATTGATGGATTTTATTGCACTGTCAACTGCCTTTTTTGTAAGTGTTTATTTTTTTCTGGGGCTACTGCTATATATCGTTGCATCTAGGGCTTACAGTTACCGCGGTATTCGTTTAAAAAAATTTCCAATTGTTGGGTTTTTAACGGTAATGATATTTCAGGGCGGGGTTACTTTTTGGCTGGTTTATCATGGCTGCAGCGAATCATTGAGTACCTCTGTTCCACTGAGTGGCATGCTGTCGGCCTCATTTCTTATTGGGGGGTTTTATCCGCTCACACAAATTTATCAGCACGAGGCCGATAAGGCAGATGGAGTGCAAACCATCAGCTATTTATTGGGGTACAAAGGTACCTTTGTATTTTGTGCGGTGGTGTATAGTATGGCCATGGTTTTTTTGGGATACACCTTTTTTTCAGCGCTCATGTTTACTCATTTCTTTCTATTGAGTATCTTTTTTTTACCGGTGCTTCTTTACTTCTTTTGGTGGGCATCAAGGGTTTGGAAAGATGTAAAATCCGCTGATTTTAAACATACCATGCAAATGAATGTGATTGCCTCTTTATGCACCAACTTGGGCTTTTTAACGGTTTTAATATTGAATCATTTTGAGTAAAATCATTTCATTGGGAACTGCGGTTCCTTCACATAAGCACAGGCAGACAGATATCCTTGAGTTTATGCAGCAGGCCTATGCCATGAATGCTGTAGAGAACCGTAAACAAAGGTTTCTTTACCAAATGAGTGGCATTGACTCGCGTTACTCGCCTATTCCTGATTACAGCCTTCCCATGTCAGGATGGGAGTTTTACCGTCAAAATGAACATCTTGAGCCATTTCCCTCTTTGGAGTTGCGCATGCAATGGTATCAGCAACATGCTGCTCCACTATCGTTAGCAGCCATTCATAACTGCATAAGCGGAAAAATTCCTCCACAAGAAATTACCCACTTGATAACAGTAAGCTGCACAGGAATGAGTGCACCGGGTTTAGATTTACAGTTAATGGAGCTACTAGCCTTGCCCAAGCATACTTACCGAACCTCACTCAACTTTATGGGCTGTTATGCAGCCATACATGCATTAAAACTTGCCGATGCCATATGTAAAAACGATACCAATGCCCGTGTAGTAATTGTTTGTACAGAGTTATGTACCTTACACTTTCAGAAGGAGGCCACTCCTGACAACATTGCCTCCACTCTTTTGTTTGGCGATGGAAGCGCTGCTGCACTAATTACGCACGATGCTTATGATGCAGGAGGACTCCACTTGAAAGGATTTTACAGCGAGGTGGTAAGCAAAGGGAAGAAAGACATGGCATGGGAGCTTTCCTCCAAGGGCTTTCTGATGACGCTCAGCGGCTACATCCCAGAATTAATTGAAGAAGACTTTGAGCAATTGGTACAACGTGCCATCAACCCATTGGGTTTTTCAATTCAAGATGTACATCACTGGTGTATACATCCGGGAGGTAAGAGAATTGTTGAGGCCATACAAAAAAGCCTGAAACTAAATGCATCCGATTTACAGGCAAGCTATAAAATACTGCGCGATTACGGCAATATGTCATCACCTACCCTGTTATTTGTATTAAACGAAATGATGCAGCAGCCAATGAGCAGCCCTGTATTTGCAGCAGCCTTTGGACCTGGCTTAACCATGGAAACCTTTACCGCTGTATATGAGTAAGTTTTTACATCGTTCGTTACAAAAAGAATTGCTTGACGGAGAAAATATCCCTTTTGATGATATCCGACAAAATATGAATGAGCTTGATTTTATCAATAGCCACCTTGGTGGACACCGCATCACCTTGAGCGGTATAAAAGCGCTCATCCATAACAATCAAAAAATGAATAACCCTTTGCACATATGTGAAATTGGTTGCGGAGGAGGCGATAACCTGCGGGTAATTAAATTTTATTTAGATAAAAAAGGAATACCTGCTACATATACCGGAATTGATATGAATCCGCATTGTGTTACCTATGCCAAAAGTAGAAATGAAAACACAGGAATTAGCTTTATTTGCTCCGATTACAGGCAGGTAACATTCACATCAAAGCCGCATGTTATTTATTCCTCTTTGTTTTGTCACCACTTTTCTAATGAGGCTCTTGCCGAGCAATGGCAATGGATGTATGAAAGATGTTCGCTTGGTTTTTTTGTAAATGATTTACATCGCCATCCCTTGGCCTATTATTCCATCAAATGGTTGACCAATTGGTTTTCAAAATCATACTTGGTAAAAAATGATGCTCCTTTGAGTGTACTGCGTGGTTTTCATCGATCGGAATTAGCGGACTTACAAAAAGCACTGGGATCGGGGGCTATTAGCATACAGTGGAAGTGGGCTTTTAGATGGCTAATAATTTGCAAACATGCAGCAAACAACATTTGACATAGGCATTATTGGAGGGGGATTGGCAGGATTGGCATTGTCAATTCAGTCGGCAAAAGCCGGCTACAAAACAATTTTATTTGAGAAGGAGCAATACCCATTTCATAGGGTTTGCGGTGAATATATAAGTCTTGAAAGTTATGATTTTATAGAGCATCTGGGATTGTCGCTCAGCAGTATGCAGCTGCCCATAATCAAGCAGCTACATGTAACTGCCCCCAACGGAAATTTGTTTCAAACGTCACTGCCACTCGGTGGTTTTGGAATAAGTCGATTTAAGCTTGACAAACAACTGGCAGAGCTTGCAAGAGCTGCAGGAGTTGTATTGCTCGAAAAGCATAAAGTTACCCAAACCGTATTCAAAGGAGATTTTTTTCAGATTCATGCCGAGGGTAATACCTATAATGCCAAGCTTATAGCCGGTTCTTTTGGCAAGCGGAGCAATTTAGATTTGAAATATAATCGAACTTTTGCCATAAACAAACCATCGAAACTGAATAATTACATTGGGATAAAATATCACATTGACACAAATCATCCTGCAGAGGTAATTGCCTTGCACAATTTTGAAAACGGATATTGCGGCATCTCTAAAATTGAAGAAGATAAGTATTGTTTATGCTACCTTACCACAGCAGAAAACCTGCGTAAATTCGATAACAGCATACAGAAAATGCAGGAAGGTATACTGTATCGTAACCCTCACCTAGAAAGCATATTTTGCCAAAGTAAATTTTTATATGATACCCCTGAAACAATTTCTCAAATTAGCTTTCAGCAGAAAAGCCAGGTGGAGCAACATATGCTCATGTTGGGAGATGCCGCAGGTATGATTACCCCTTTGTGCGGCAACGGAATGAGCATGGCTTTACATGGCAGCAAAATGGCCTTTAACTGCATGCAAATGTTCCTTCAGCAACGCGTAACCCGCATGCAAATGGAGAGGCAATATGAGCAAATGTGGCAACAGCAGTTTGCATTGCGTTTACAGGTTGGTAGAATAATTCAACGTTTTTTTGGAAAACCATCCATCACCAATTTATTCATTAATACATTTAATCTGTTTCCCAAAGCAGCCGCGCCACTGATAAAACTTACACATGGCAAACCATTTTAGTTTTGCCTAAGGTAAGCTTTGGCCATTGCTAATTTCAAATTGGTATAAAATTACAATGGTATTATGTGTATTTTTATGGCATAAATCACTGTCATGAAAAACAAGGCAATCTTTGTTCAAAAGCACTTACATCAGCTTTTCGGACGTCAAACAACATTGTTTGACATACTGATAATTGTTGGTTGTTCTATTGCTTTTGCATCACTCACGCTAACGTTGATTTTTAATACCAACCTATCTGTTATAAAAATGATAATTCATACAATACTTGCACTCGATATTGGCGGTGGCGTTGTGGCAAACTTTACCGTGGGGACAAACAATTATTATGCTGAATCATTAAATCGAAAGTACTTTTTTATTTTCTTTCACTTGTTGCAGCCCTCTCTCTTAGTATGGATATATCCTGCCGATTGGTATGCGGTAGCAGCTGTATCGTTATTTACTTTAATCGCCTCAATGATTATTTTGCACGTGAAAACACACAATAGGCAAAGGGTAACTGCGCTATCACTTTTAACACTGTGCATGATGTTAACAATACTTTTAAATTTTTCAGGAGCGTTGTTGTATTTAACCATGTTGTTTTATGCCATTAAACTCATTTTAGCATTCAGTGTGAATTGGATTTCAGATAGTAGTAATAAAATCGAGTCAATAAACTAATTCTAGGTTTCTTGAATAAGTATTATTAAAAATGTTCACTAATAAGAAAACTGCCAAAAAATGGAAGCACTTAGAAAGTATTTTGACAAGTTTATCCTATTAAATGATGAGGAATGGAATGATTTTGAGGCTTGCCTCACCAAAGAAAGCATTCAAAAAAAAGATTTAATCCTTAAAGAAAATGAGAAATGCGATTTTCTCGCTTTTATTCACGAAGGTATATTTAGGTTTTATTCATTTAACGATGGATCCGAGAGAATAACGGCATTTTTCTTTTCGGGCGATTTTGTTACCAATTACCGTAGTTTTTTAACCGGGAAACCCTCGGAACACAATATAGAAGCGTTAACCGATGGCGTTATTTACCGAATTAAATTAGCACAGCTTCAAAAATTGTATGATAAGCATCAAACGCTTGAAAGGCTTGGCAGACTAGTGGCCGAAAATCTTTACTTGACAGTGGCCAACAGACTAGATTCCTTTATGTTTCAAAGCCCCGCAGACAGATACAACGAACTTGTAAAAAGAAACTCCAAATTGCTCTCAGAAATACCTCAATATATGATAGCTGCTTATTTAGGGATTTCTCCTGAAACGTTAAGTCGTATTAGGGCAAGAAAATAAATTTTACTTACACAGATCATTTATTGACTTTGGTCAATGAAAAGTAAGTAGCGGAGTATTCACCTTTGTGCCGATAAATAACTAAATAATTGACACAATGCAAAAATCACTCATTATTCTTGGAATCGTTAGTTTATTAACCACAAACCTCTTCGCTCAAACTGAGCAAAAAGAAAGTAAATTTGCCATTGAAACGGATATTCTTTGGCCATTTCTAGTGCAAACAACTCGTACGCACTTCACCATTAAACTCTGGGAAAAGGGTAATTTGCGGGGTGATGTGTATGTAGGATTGAACATCGATTTTCCTAGAGATCGTGCCACGGAAGGACGCTTTGCTGATTACAGTATCGCCAGTGGATATAGGCAATACTTCTGGAAAGGGCTGCATCTCGAATTTTCACAGACCACGGGACTTGGGGTTCTCCAAAACCATGTTACCACAGGAAAGACCTACAACAGCTTTGATTGGCTTGGCACCGGATACATTGGATATAAATTTGAGTTCGCTAAAAAGAAACTTTACATTCTTCCTCAATTTGGTGTGGCTCAAGTGCTTTACAAATCAAATCCATGGCCCATTTACGAAGATGAAACTTTAACAAAAGAAGTAGGAGAAACGCCTTTTATGTTGGGTTCATTGAGGTTTGGGTATAATTTTTAAATTTAAAACAAGTAATGTTGGTTTTGAAGGCCGCATCTATGTTCAACCTTTAATATAATCGCTACGGGCTTGTTTCATCATTAAAACGGTGCGAAGGAGTAAAAATCAACAAGTGGTCTAAAAAGGTTGGTCAATATATGCTTGCAAACACACAATCATTTGCACTAATTGGTATCATATCAATCAATTGGAATAAACGGCAATCAAAAATTCAAGTAGTTTCCCGAAGTAATCAAATTGAGTTAACTCATGAACACTCATAACAACTATTTATAAATATTCAAGAAAATAGTAACCCATGAACCAATGAAATATTTCAGTACAACTCAAGGCCACCTATATTGAGCTGAAAAAAACAAAAAATGACCCAAATAAAATCCTTAATAACATGGCTTTTGACCGCAAATGAAAAGTTTTGAACCTAATTTGCCTTTTTATACGCCTGAAAATAAGCGAGTTGCGACTTATTAACGAAAAAGTGGGGTTTTCAACAAAATTAGTGTGTATTATTTTGGTCAAAACAAAAAATGTTTTTACATTTGCACCCCTCTTTTGAGGAAGATAAACATTTAAACCTATATTAAAGTGGATAGTTTAAGTTACAAAACAGTGTCAGCCAATAGGGCTACAGTAAACAAGCAATGGATTTTAATCGATGCCGAAAATGAAGTTTTGGGTCGCTTATCTTCTAAGGTTGCTAAAATTTTACGTGGTAAAAACAAACCCGAATACACCCCGCACGTTGATTGTGGAGATAATGTAATCATCATTAATGCCGAAAAGGTAAAACTTACAGGTAACAAGTTAACCGAGAAGCAGTATGTAAGATATACCGGTTATCCGGGAGGTCAAAGGTTTGCAACACCTCAAGAGGTATTGGCAAAGCATCCGGTAAGGGTAATTCAAAAAGCTGTTCACGGAATGATACCAAAAACAAAATTAGGTAGTGCTTTAGAGCGCAATCTTTTTGTTTATGCCGGTGCTGAACATCCGCATGAAGCTCAAAAGCCAACCTTGGTTAAACTTAACACTATCAAATAATTAAAATGGAAGTAACAAATACCATTGGAAGAAGAAAAACCGCTGTAGCGCGTGTTTACGTTCAAACCGGAAGCGGCAATATCACTGTAAACAACAGAGACTATAAAGAATATTTTAAAACAGGACCTCTTCAAGCTAAGGTAAACCAACCTTTTGCTGCTTGTAATTTATCAGGAAGCTTTGATGTAAAGGTGAATGTAGATGGCGGTGGAATCACCGGACAAGCTGAAGCAACTCGCTTGGCTATTTCAAGAGCGCTAGTAGAAATCAATGCGGAAAATCGTTTAACGCTCAAGCCACTTGGATTACTTACTCGTAATCCCAAAATGGTTGAGCGTAAAAAGCCCGGTCAAAAGAAAGCTCGCAAGAGATTCCAATTCAGCAAGCGTTAATTACATATATCAATCTATTCAGAAATATCTTTCAACCTCATGTCAAGAGCAAACTATAACGACCTTTTAGAAGCAGGTGTTCACTTCGGGCACTTAACACGTAAATGGAACCCTGCCATGGCTCCATACATTTTTATGGAAAAAAATGGTATTCATATCATCGATTTAAACAAAACTGTTGCCAAATTAGATGAGGCGTGTGAAGCTTTGAAACAAATTGCCAAATCAGGCAAGAAAATTATGTTTGTTGCAACTAAAAAACAAGCAAAAGATGTTGTTGCAAACAGTGTGAAAAACATCAATATGCCCTATGTAACAGAAAGATGGCCCGGTGGTATGCTTACCAACTTTGCCACAATTCGTAAGGCCATTAAAAAGATGGGTACTATTGATAAAATGACCACTGATGGAACATGGGAAAACATCAATAAAAAAGAACGTTTGTTAATCTCTCGTGAAAGAGAAAAACTAGAAAAAACTTTGGGTAGTGTGTCTGACTTGTCTAGACTACCAGCTGCTTTGTTTATTGTTGATATCAGCAAAGAACATATTGCAGTTGCCGAAGCACGTAGACTTAATATACCTACTTTTGCCATTGTTGATACTAATTCTAATCCAAACATTGTTGACTACGCAATTCCTGCTAATGATGATGCTTCAAAATCTGTTCATGTAATTATGGAGGCAGTTGTCAAAGCAATACAAGAAGGGCTTTCTGAAAGAAAAGTTGATAAGGATAAAGATGATGAAGCTGCTGAAAAAGAGCAATCTGATAATACAGTACTAGCAGAAGCAGGTGCTGGCGAAGAGAGTGGGGAACGCAGAGGAAGAAGAACAAGAAAATCTAACTAAATTATAAACCATTAATGTCATCTACAACTGTGAATATAACTGCAGCCGATGTAAATAAGTTACGCACGCAAACCGGTGCGGGAATGATGGATTGCAAAAAAGCATTAACCGAGGCCGAAGGCGATTTCGAAAAAGCTGTTGATATCCTTAGAAAAAAAGGTCAAAAAGTTGCTGCTAACCGCGGTGACCGTGAAGCAAAGGAAGGGTATGTAATTGCCAAATTAACTGACGACAAGAAATTTGGCGCGATCATTTCATTAAATTGTGAAACCGATTTCGTTGCCATCAATGCCGACTTTACCGCATTTGCAAATAAAATCAGCGATACTGCTATTGCCAATAAGCCTTCAGATCTTGATGCCCTTAAGGCGTTAAGCATCGATGGCAGAACCATAGCTGAGCATATTACTGATTACGTTGGTAAAATTGGAGAAAAGATTGAGTTGGGGAAATACGAATCTGTTGCCGCAGAGTGCGTGGTAGCATACAATCACCCCGGAAACAGAGTTGCCACAATCGTTGGATTTAACAAACCTGCTTCAGAACAAGTACTGCGTGACGTAGCTATGCAAGCTGCCGCAATGGCCCCTGTTGCATTAGACAAAGATAGTGTTGATGCCTCTACACTTGAGCGTGAAATAGAAATTGGAAAAGAACAGGCAAGAGCTGAGGGTAAACCTGAAGAAATGCTTGAGAAAATTGCTATGGGTAAACTTAATAAGTTTTATAAAGAAAGTACGCTGCTCAATCAAGACTTTATCAAGGATAACAAAAAAACTGTTGCTCAGTACATGAACGACAGTGAGAAAGGTCTTACAGCCACCGGCTTTAAAAGAGTGGCATTAGGTTAATAGATTTTAAACAAGGGAAAAAGAGAGAAATTTAATTCTCTCTTTTTTTTTGAATATAACTAAACTCAACATCATGAATTACAAAAGAGTGCTACTCAAACTTAGCGGAGAAGCCCTAATGGGTAACAAGCAGTTTGGTATTGATAATGAACGTTTGGAGCAATACGCTCGTGAAATTAAGCAGGTGGTTGACAAAGGCCTGCAGGTTGCTATTGTTATTGGAGGCGGCAATATTTTTAGAGGAATACAGGCCGAAGAAGGTGGCATGGACAGGGTGCAAGGTGATTACATGGGCATGCTTGCTACTGTAATAAATAGTATGGCGCTGCAAAGCGCCTTAGAGCAATTGGGCGTGCAAACCCGCTTGCAAAGCGCAATTAAAATGGAAGCCATTTGTGAGGCCTTTATTAGACGCAGGGCCGTGCGGCACCTTGAAAAGGGAAGAGTAGTTATTTTTGGTGCCGGTACTGGTAACCCATATTTTACAACTGATTCTGCTGCATCACTGAGAGCTATAGAAATTGAAGCAGATGTTATCCTAAAAGGCACTCGTGTTGATGGTATATATACTGCCGATCCTGAAAAGGACAGCACTGCCGTAAAATACGACACTATTAGTTTTGAAGAGGTTTATGCCAAAGGGCTTAACGTAATGGATATGACAGCATTTACGCTTTGCAAAGAGAACAAGCTGCCTATTATTGTGTTTGACATGAATGAAAAAGGTAATTTGAGTAAACTAGTGGCCGGTGAAAAATTAGGTACATTGGTTGAAATGAAATAAATTTGTATTCGTTTTTATTGATTTAAAATCAGCATTATGAGCGCAGAAAAAATTAAAGCATGCCTCGATCATACAGAGGCAGAAATGACCAAAGCAATCAATCACTTGGAGGCCGAACTCATTAAAGTGAGAGCCGGCAAGGCCAACCCCGCCATGTTGGAAAACATTCAAGTGGAATATTATGGCTCCTATGTGCCAATTTCCAATGTTGCCAGCGTGAGCACACCCGATGCCAGAACACTTGTTATTCAACCCTGGGAAAAATCGAGTATTACGCCAATCGAAAAAGCAATTATGGCAGCCAATTTAGGTTTTAACCCTCAAAATGATGGGGTGCTCATACGCATTATGGTTCCGCCACTTACCGAAGAAAGACGTAAAGAATTGGTAAAAAAAGCCAAAGCCGAAGCAGAGCACTGTAAAGTAACGCTCAGAAATTTAAGGCGCGATGCCAACGAAACCTTGAAAAAAATGAACAAGGAAGGTGTTCCTGAGGACTTAACAAAGAGTGCCGAAACAAAGGTGCAAACCATTACGGATAACTACTCTGCCAAGGCCGACAAACACATTGAGCAAAAGGAAAAAGAAATCATGACAGTTTAACATGCCTAAACAAAAAGGCATAGTTTGTGCAACTATATTAGTAATATTAATTTAGACTTTGAATTTAAGATGTATCCCGAACAATTAGTAAAACCTATGAAAGCCGAAATGACGCAAGTTGGCTTTGAAGAATTAACCAATGCCGCAGCTGTTGAAAACGCATTAAAAGATAGCAGTGGAACCGTATTGGTATTTGTAAACTCAGTATGTGGTTGTGCCGCAGGTTCTGCGCGCCCGGGAGTTAAGCTATCACTCGAAAACGGTAAAAAACCTACCAAATTAACAACTGTTTTTGCAGGTTTCGATACCGAGGCTGTGGCTGCCGCCCGCAACTTCATGTTGCCCTACCCTCCTTCCTCCCCTTCTATTGCCTTATTTAAAGATGGTAAATTGGTTCATTTTATAGAAAGGCACCATATTGAAGGAAGAAGTGCTCAAATGATTGCAGAGAATTTAAAAATGGCTTACGATCACTTTTGCTAAAACTACTATAACTTTTGAAAAAGCACTTTCGGTAATGAAGGTGCTTTTTTGTTTTAACCTAAATTCCACATAAGAAAAGGCGGAATCTGGGTTTAATCCTCCTTATCCTGAGCAATTATTATTTGCTTGAATTTGTTTAGCTGCTCCTTTCTTTTGCCGTCAATAATTGGATATTCAATTTTTAGAGATCTCAATTTGTTAAGGATTAAGCTGCTTACTATTAAGCGCATATGCTTCTTATCATCGGCAGGAACAATGTGCCAAGGCGCATGCACTGAAGCTGTGTTATTAATGCAATCTTCGTAAGCTTTCATGTATGCCTTCCAATGCGCTCTTTCCTGCACATCAACTTCTTCAAACTTCCAATTTTTTGAGGGTGTATCAATATGTTCGAGCATGCGTTTTCCCTGCTCCGCTTTTGACACATTCAAAAAAAACTTCATGATATGAATGCCATTTCTGTGGGCGTATTTTTCGAAGTTTTGAATATCGGCATACCTGTTTTTAAATACTTTATCTAAATCTTGCGTATGCTCTTCGGGTATCCTTTGGCTATTTTTAAGTAATTCGGGATGCACTTTTACAATGAGCACCTCCTCGTAGTAAGAGCGGTTAAAAATGGTGATACAGCCCCTTTCGGGAAGATTGATATTGGTTCGCCACAGATAATCGTGCTCGAGATCATTCACAGATGGTTTTTTATATGCAAAAACCTTAACACCATGTGAGTTTACGCCACTCATTACATGCTTGATGGTGCTGTCTTTTCCCGCTGCATCCATTGCCTGAAAAATGATCAACAAGCCATACCTGTTGTGCGCATACATCTTGCTTTGCAATTCATCTATTTCTCGCGAAAACTCCTCTGCCAGGTTGTTGAATTCAATTTTTCCCGAATAAGAAAGCTCTTCCTTTGTTTTCAATTTATTGAGCTCAAGGTTCTTTGAACCATCAAAGGTGTAGCTATCTGTGTTGATTTTGTTAGTCATTAGCAGTGAAGGTAATTACTCGTTTTCCCAAAGTGCATAGCGTTCAAGTTGTATCTTACCTTTGTAAAAGATACCTGTGCTGGCAGCAAACGACTCGGTGTAATCACTTACATAGAAATGGTTTTTAAGTGTTTTTGCCGTGTTTAAAAGTCCTTTTTCGGCCAAATGATTGAACACACTTTCGGCCACAATTTCGGCACTATCAATGATCTTAACTTTCTGCTTATAATATTCTTCTATTTCGGGCCTAATGAGCGGATAGTGTGTACAAGCTAAAATGAGTGCATCAATTTTTTTTAACTTGGGTCTCTGAAGATAGCTATTAATAACCGTTCGGCTTATTTTATTGTTGTAAAAACCTTCTTCTATCATGGGTGCCAATAATGGAGTAGCCAAAGAAGCTACTTGTAGCGAAGGATTCAATTCTTTTAGTCGCTTGGCATAAATATCACTTTTAATGGTTCCCTTTGTGGCAATTACGCCAACCTTTCCGTGATGGTATAGTGCTGCTACACGACTCACAACCGGTTCAATCACACTAATTACGGTGGCCCTCTCTCCTACCTGCTGTTTAACAATTTGATAGGCCACTGATGAGGCAGTATTACATGCTATCACAATCATTTTGCAGTTGTTCCTCAATAAAAAATCACTGATTCTGAGTGCGTAATACTTAATGGAATCTGCAGATTTTTCTCCGTAAGGAAAATGGGCTGTATCTCCAAAATAAATAAGTTGCTCTTTGGGCAAAATTTTATGTATGGCACTTGCCACAGTAAGACCTCCTATACCCGAGTCGAAAATACCTATTGGCATTTCATTGAGTTTGGTTTTGGTTTGCTTTGCCATGTGTTTATAAAATTAAAGGTAATGAAACCGAAATGCTTTATTTAGTGGAACGAAATTAATCATTTTGGCCGGATTATAATTGATACAGGTACAATCACCCAAAATTCCTAATTATACCTTTATTTGTTATCAACCCGAATTAATCAATAGAAGTTACGCATGTAACGCACTAGTGATTTCATAAGGGTATTCCCGCTTAGCAGCTGTAATTCAATTCATAGATACCTGCCAAACAGGATTAATCTGCCGATGGCAGGTAACTAAAATTTTTGAATTGATAGAATTTATAAATTGTTTCGGTATTAAATTTTATGCGCGTAGAATCTGCAAAGCCATTGAACTTACCAATGGTAGTTCTTTCTTTTATGATGCATGGTTGGTAACTTACAGAATCAATAATGGTTACCTTTACATCTCTGTAAACCTCCTTCCCGATTTCGGCATTTTTAAGCGATTGGGGATCGTGTCCAAGCACAGCGCTATTCTCATACCAACTTTTATTCTCTTGGTTTAAAAACGAAACTATACGGTATTTTGTATAGCTTTTGCTTCCTGCATTTAATCTCGTTTCCAAAATAATTTCTAGGATGCTGTCTTTATTAAAATCTTTTACCTTTAAGCGATACAAATTATCGTAATACCAGCAACCATTTTTCCAGTACCCTTCCTTAGATTGATACAGCAGTAATGCTACTTGAATAATATCTCTTCCCTGCAGCAGTGAGTGCACAACAATACACTCCTTGTTGTGTAAGGATGTATAGTGTCCGGGATAAAATTTTGGAACAGCACCGGGTGCCATGGTAAATGGGGGAGCCCCACTATAGTCGGTGGCTTTCTTTTGTGTTACAATTAGTCTAAATGCTTCCTCCTCTGAGGGCATCTGCGACATTGCAGACTGTGAAAGCAAGCATATGAGCGGCAGCAATCTGAAAAATATATTCATTGGACTGCTGACAAAAACTTACAAATAGGCCTTTATTTTTTCGGCATGCGCAGATAGTTCTTCTTGGGTGGGCTTTAACTTTTCAGCACTAAAATTCATGTCGGCAACCGTATTGATAGGCACAAGATGTATATGTGCGTGGGGCACCTCCAGTCCAATCACACACATGCCCACCTTTTTACATGGAAAGGCTTTTTTTATTGCTCCCGCAATGTGCTTCGCAAAGTCCATCAGCCCTGTGTATTCAGCATCTTCAAGATCAAAAATGTAGTCAGTTTCTTTTTTAGGAATAACAAGTACATGCCCAAAGCGGAGCGGAAAAACATCTAAAAATGCTAAATAGTCATTAGATTCCGCTATTTTGTTGCACGGCAGTTCGCCATTAACAATTCTACTGAATATTCCGGGCATCATTAATCGCGGCTAACGTTTAATATTTCAAACTTTAATAGCATTCCTGAGGGGACTTTAATTTCGGCAGTATCTCCTACTTTCTTGCCTAGTAATCCTTTTCCTATTGGCGAGTCAACAGAAATTTTACCTGATTTTAAATCCGCTTCTTGCTCAGGTACTAGCGTGTAAGTTAGTTCGGCCTTGTTGGCTAAATTCTTCAATTTAACTTTACTCAAAATAAGTACTTTGTGAAGATCTAATTTCGACTCATCAATAATTCGGGCGTTGCTAATAGTATCCTCTAATTTTGAAATCTTAAGTTCCAGCAAGCCTTGTGCCTCCTTTGCGGCATCATACTCAGCATTTTCCGACAAGTCTCCTTTATCTCTTGCTTCGGCTATTTGATTAGAGATACTTGGTCTTTCCTTAGTTTTTAAATGATGTAACTCTTCCTTTAATTTTCTGAGTCCTTCTTCTGTTACGTAGGCAATTTGTGACATTTTACAATATTTTTGTTTACTGATATACAAAATAAAAGAATCCCGATTTCACAACCGGGACTCAATTATATTAAGTGATTAAGAGGTTAATTAAATCTTGAGGCGCAAACCTATGGAGTGTACACCTGAGAAAGGATTGGTTGTACGGAAAGCGTATTCAACACCGAATTTGCGCTGGCTTTCTTTACCAAGCGGAATATCTGCCGAAAATCCGGCAGTTGGACCGGTTAAAGCAGTTTTGCGATCATCTGCATTAAAAATACCTTTTTCATATACCATTCCGGCTCTGAGCATGAACATTGATTTAAATCCGTATTCAAAGCCAAGGTTGAACTGATCTTGGGTAAACGAGTTGGATGTAAAGTTAAATGCAGTTGTAAGTCTATGATTGTTATTTTCTTTGCTGAAGTAATAATCATAGGCAGCTCCAATATTTACCAATGAGGGTAAATCAAGCGCTTGTGATCTAAACTCGAGTGTTTGTGCCGACCCCGTTGATGTTATATTTGCTTTCACAGAAATACCATCGCCTTGGTAGCTCATTTGAGGACCTACATTTTTCAAAGAAATACCGAAGTGTACATTTTTACGCTTCAGTTCTTTGTCTTTACCAAAACTAGTCACGTATTGAATACCTCCATCAAAACAAACGCCCGTTGCTCTTAAATTGGCTATATTTTCTGATATCACCTTTACATTGATTCCTCCAAAAATGCTATTGGAAAACTCTTTAGCATAGCTGAGGTTCATGTTAAGAAACTGGGGTTTAAAAGTACCAATGTTTCCTTCGGGTTGCTCAACTGTAGTTACAGGTATATTCCCAAAATCCATAGCCATTACACCAAATGCAAGCGCGCTGGCATTGCCAAGTTTTTGACTGAATCCAAAAGAATTGATACTTATTCCGGTGCCTACTAACCAATTTGTACGTGCGGCAAGCAATTCAGTTTTTTCTGTATGCGCTACACCTGCAACATTCAGGTATTGCGCTTCTAAACCGGCAACTGATGCAGAGTTGGCACTACCCCAACCCGAACTTCTAACAAATGGATTAATGAGCAATTGGGTTCCCCCTGCTTGTCCTGCTCGATCGGGATTTCCGGCTAATACAGCACCAGACATTAAAATGCTTGCTGCAATAGCTTTAAACCTCATACGATTGTTTGATATCATAACAATACTTTTTTATAAAAATTAAAACTGATCTAAATCTATCGGACGCATTGTACCGAAGAACTTCACTACTTTTTCGCCAACCTCAGGCACATTTACGTGTATCAGGTACAATCCGCTTGCTATTGGCACATTTTTTTGATTTTTCAAATCCCAATCCAATGATGTTTTCGGATCATCCTTTTGGAATCGTCTAATCAATGTACCATTTACCGTATAGATGCTGATGACACAATTTTGTGGCAGGTTGGTTATTTTCACTAAATTATCAATGGTATTTTGCTCATAAGCTGAGTATGCAAAATATGGATTTGGCACCACGTTGATTAAATCCAAGGCACTCTTTGCAGTAGTGGCATTGCCTTTAATTGCTGCCAAGTCACCTGTTCCAAAAGAGTAGAGTGGGAAGTCGGCATTTTGCGGAACCGCTGCTTTTGGTGCTAAAGGATCATAATTGTTATTGATGACAGCATTACCCGCAAAATATCTCGCATATGGTCTTGCCACGCGAATCTTAATTTTAACATCTGTCCCGAGGAGTGTAGTATTTGGAATGGTAAGCGGAATGCCTGTCCACATACAATCTTTAAACACTCTTTGTTTTTCCGCAACTTGATTTGCCAATAGTTTTGTTCTGATAAACTCCCCTTGATCGTAAATTGGCATATCTGAGCTTGTATTTGCAGAGTGCCCGAAAACATAGATGCAATGCTTACCACCAAAACGAATTCCGGTGCTATATCCATTTGTAAAATTGTCTGTAAAAGAAGAGGTTGGGTTCCATTTCATATCCCTCCCATTGTCACCAACCAACCATGAATCCTCACCAAAGGCCATATTAAGTCTTTCACCTGTTTCAACATTGATGGCGTAACCTGGGAACCAGCCCATACCAATTGTGCCCGAACCATCATCTTTACCATCTTTATCTACCGAAGGGGATTTTCTTAAATCAAATTTTGCCGCTCCGCCTTCTGCTAAACTCACATCGTCTTGCATTTCAAGAACAGGGCACCTTGTCCATTTAGACTTATCGCTGGTAATTACAAGGTCTATACTTCTTAGATTGCGCATGATTTCTCTTTTTCTGCCAACCGGATTGAAATATAAATTGTTCCACGCTATGCCATTCCACTCATTTGAGGCCAGTATGTAAGGTGCAAAAGTACCTCCTAATATTGCTTCAAAGTTCTGATTATCATCAACACCGATAAAATCGTTACCTGAAAAAGAAGGTGGTCCAGGAAGTGGGTTAGGGTTTGTTGTTGTTCCCGATCTTATCCAATTGAAAGCAGACTGACCATCTTGATCAGGCATACCAAACAACCATGTTTTTGTAGGATCATCAAATTCAGTACTACTTGTAATAAATCCATTTTGATTTTCTACCATATCAGCACTTGGTGCAACAGCTTTCGTAATTCTAACAGACAAGCCCCAATCTAAAATCAACTTTTCGTTTTCAACGTTGATACAAGTATCTGATGATACGGAATCGCGCGTGCTTAAGTTTGTCAGCACCCAAGCTGCTGTATCAACAGCTGTTAAAATATCTTTAACTTTTCTGATTCGATAAGTAGAATCATTGATTAAACCTTGAATGGCATAAACGGAAGAGTTAAGAGGAACATTTGCATAAACATACTCGGTGTTGAAAGGAGGAGTATTACGGTTTAATCTAATTGCAGTAAGCGAGTCAATTGTTCCGCCTTGAAGAGAAATTTTTGGCACAAGTACGTGACTCACAAACTTCAATTGAAACTCTGAATCAGGAACATTAAGAGGGTCAATAACTTTGACGTCTATTGGCCCAGCAGAATTTTTGTAAACAGGTTGCTCAACCTTGTTATTAGCAAGGATCTCAGCAATTGTTTCGTCCGTTAATTCAAGATTTTGATAGCCACTACCCTGACCTTCTACACGCTTAATTTTTGGACCATCGCCATAACCGCTTTGCAGCGTTGTTCCACCGTTTTCAGGTGATGTAATGTGTGGAATACCGGCTACAGGAGCCACACTTTGACCTTTTGAGCTTTTTGCACCCGAAATGAATGGTTTTTTCTGACCATCGATAGCGGTAGGATCTGTTTGGTTATATGTTTTAAAGTTATTTGCTCCGTAAGCAATGGCGAGGAAATAATATGTTTTATGATTCACCAATTTCTTGTCGGTGCCCGAAGCAAATTTATCTTCGGTAACTTTGAATGAATGACGGATTCCTTGGTTATATCCTTTAATCGTAGGATTCTTGAGCATTGGCTCATTGGCATTTAAAGAAGAGTTGAATCTGTAGTTTACCAATTGACCATGCTCGTTTTTAACATCGCATTGGGCCACTAGTCTTGCTTTTGTAGGGTCATTAAGGTCGCCTTCTGAAGCTGTTACAGTTCCATCTTTCACTTGATAAATGAGGTAACCTTCAAAGTTATATGTTCTGTCGTAACCCGGTAAAGCAGGGATAAGCGGATCAAGCTCTTGGTACTTTTCATTTCTATTATTGAAGGTACTAACATCAGGATTAGTAATGTACAATATCAATTGATTATTAAGTTCTTGTATAGTTAAATCTGGTGCACGTGGACCTTCTAATACGGCAAAACAGTTGTCAAACAATGCTTGCGCTTTTACATCGGCTAATCTAACAAGCTCCACTGAGGCCTTTGCTCCACCGGTTTGAGCTTGCGCCCAAACACAACCCGTAGTAACATAGTTAACTGCGCCCGGCTTAAGAGTAAATGGTCCGGCAGAGTGAATAAAGCGCCAATCTTGAGCATCTGAACATTGCCAATCTACATTTCCATTTGAATCATCTGATGTCCATGGGAATCCAAATTTGCAAGCTACCGTTCCTCCATATCCTGAACCACCATATGTTAAACTCGTACCATCCTTCCATTTAGATTGTAGGTAGTTATAAAAATGTGTTGCTTGCGAAGGATTACCTCTTACAGAAGGGTCATTTTGGAAAATCATGAAGTACTCCATTCCCAATGTTTCATTACCAACGATACCATCGCCATAACCGCTTCCGCTAATTGTTTGGCTGGCAGGACGGTCAACCTCAACTCCATTAACAAGGTATGGATCTGCTTTTGGGCCTTTAAAAAAGTCTACAGCAGAACAAGGGGGCTTATCACCATAACTATTTCCTGAGCCTGTTCCATCTTGGTCGTCACTGTTGTAGCAGAAACCAAGTCCATTTTTAACGTCACATCCCACAAAGTCATCGGTGTACAAACCTAAGTCTGGATCGTTCCAACTACCAAAATAGGTATTTGAGATAGTAATGTTACCTCTATTAATAACCTGGTATTGATAAAAGGTCATGTCGTTTATTTCATCATTAGTTGCGAATGCGAAAGCTTGCGCCCTAATCTCAAGACCAAGGGGTTGGCCTCCTGTTTCACTGTGAATATTTCCTTTATCATTAAAAACCCACCATAAGGTTTGGTCACCAAACAAAAAGTTTGCACAACCACCACCACTTGAAGCCGTGTTAAAGATATCATACTTCGGATAATCACCATCATCAGGACGATATAAACCATCACCATTAACATCCCAAAAAGGAGCCATAGAGATGTCTTCATTTAAACTAACGTCTCCATTACCAGGATAAGAGGTAATGCTAGCAGGAATAGAGTAGCCAGGAAAATCAGATGGAGAAGACAAATAGGCAACATAATCTGCCACGTCTTGTCTGTAAATTTGAAATAATTTATCCCATTTTGAGCATCCTGTTGCATCAATAGAAGCATTTGTGATGTCTAGCGGTCCCGGCCAAAAATCGTTTCCACTCTGGCGATAAGTTTGTGCGGCAGTTCTCAACTGACCACCTTGGTCTAATCCACCAATCCAAAGCGCGGCAGCAAAATAAGAGTGCTTGCCCGAGCCCTTAGGAACCTCATAGCGCGCAACCTCCAATCCTTGATCCCACCACATATCACCTCCGTTCATGATAAGTGCACGCACGTTGTTGATATTAATATCAACTTTACCGGTAGCAGGGGTACAGGCAGAGGAAGTTGCTCCAGATGCTCCCGTTCTTCCGCCCGTTAAACCAACGTTTTCTTTTGCTGATACTACTGTTAAACTTAAGGATATTCCATAAGCCAGTAATGTTTTCATTCTTTTCATTTTGTTGTGTTTTATTTGTTTAACAATATGATGTGCCAACATTTATTGTTATTAAAAATCTAATGTTACACCAATTCTCATCCTTCTTGGAATTGAGTAATTGTTGGGGTTATTAATTCTGATATCGTACTGATCGATAAATGCAGCCGGGCTTGGGAAACTATTGATTATAGCTGACGAAGAAGGGCTAGTTAAGAAGCCATCATCATCAGGGTTTCCTGTTGCACGATATACGCTTACAATATTTTTTGCATTGAGTAAATTAAGCACTTGCAAGTAGATGTTTAGGTTGCCTCTTCTTCCTGCATTTTCTCCATCTTCTCCCCCGCCTGACATTTTCTTAAACGTAATAGGGAAAGATTTTTGCACCCTTAAGTCGAAACGGAATTGGAATGGCAAACGAGAACCATTTAAACTACCAGACAAAACAGAAATTTGCGATGCACCAATAGCACCCTCTTGATTGATATTACCTTGACGACTGTAAGGGGTACCTGAAGTGGCGCGAAATGTTAAGTTAGCACCGGCATTGGCAAATATTTTCTTGCCGTTAATCGTTGGACCATTATAGTTTTTTCCATCTTCATAGCTGTAATCAACATTGGCAACAATGTTGTGACGTTGATCGAAATTTAAAGGTACTGTATTCCTTAGGTTAGGTTGTGTTGAGTTAGCTATGATGTTAATAGCGTCAGCATCTGATGAACCTGTACCATTGGCAAAAGAAAGTGTATAGTTGGCGTTCAATGTTACGTTATTTGTTCTTCTAAGGTCATATGCAACCGAGAAGCCAGTTACTGTACCAAAGTCGATGTTACCAAAAGAGGTGTATGAAACAGGATAAGCATAAGCAAAGCGCGTTACTTGAATCATGTTTCTTAACTCACGATAAAAAGCTGACAAGGTAAGTGCAGAATTTTGTTGCTCGTTAAGCACTTGAGTAAAACCTAATTCGTAATCAATTGTTTTTTCAGGTTTCAAATTTGGATTATTCAATACACCACCTGTGTTGATGTCCATGAAATAGTAATCCAATATATTCATTCTTAATCTTGAAGGAGGCCTTTGCGTTAACACGTCATAGTGGGCAAAGAAGTTAGCCATATCAGATATTGGGAATGAGAATGCAATACGTGGCATAAAATTGATTTGTGGGTCATAATCCTTAAATGAGTTTTTTGGATCAAAAGATGCCGATCTGATACCTGTGTTAGAGGCATCGGTAGCTCCATCTTTTGGGTTAACTAAATATGGCGTTAATTGACCGTTTGAGGTTTGCTGAGCCAAAACTCTAGGGTCAATTATTTCAACCCCTTGACTGTTATACCATCTGTTGTTGTTTCTATATCCAACTATTTGGGTTGGGTCACTAATACTATTTACATATACCACATAATCTTCTCCAATATTGCTAGGGTGAGTGATATCCTGTCCGTTGATTTCTGTTACATCACCTGCTTTGCGGGTAGCATACAAAGAAAATGGGTCATTCAACACTTTTTGATTAGCGTCAAAGCGATCTATACGCAAACCAACGTTGAACTTTAAATCTTTAAAGTCGAATTTATCTTGAATATATCCGGCCATATATATAGGATTGAAAGATCCAATTGGTCTGGTAAGATTTCCGTTGGCATCCTTTTGGGTAAAGAAGTCCTCGAAAGTAACATTGCTTACTTTGTTGCCAAGGTAGTCGAAACCATAATAACCAACAAGTGAATTACCATTGTTTAAAAGGTCATCTGCACTAAACATATCTAAAGAGAAATCTTCCGGACTCATGTTGTGAATATCAATCCACTCATTGTTGGCAAACCCAAGTTTCTTACGAAGGCTTCTTGAGAATTGTGTTTCCTCGTTAGGGTTATATCCTCTTTCGAAATTAACGGT
Organism: Bacteroidia bacterium; assembly: GCA_023262495.1. Classification (GTDB taxonomy): domain Bacteria; phylum Bacteroidota; class Bacteroidia; order UBA4408; family UBA4408; genus CAIKXD01. The sequence continues at coordinate 24,809 of JALRAS010000009.1, forward strand.
ATCAAATGTAGCACCTGTAATAACGGTTGGCTTAGTAAGGTCAATATCGGTAACTGCCTTATTGGCAAGTTGGTACATCAAACCCCATAGCCCTATAGGACCAATGTTGTATCTGCTTTCTGAACGTTGCTCGTATTCGAAACCAATTTGTAAGGCGTGATTTTTAACATCGGCAGAGAAACTTGTATTTACACGAAACTGACTGTTGTTATCAATAGAGTAACCTCCGTACTGACGTCCAGTGTTGAACCACAAACCATTAACATTGTTTGGTCTGTCTCCGTTGATAAGACCTCCGTTTGCTTGAATACGGAAAATATTATCGTAAGCAAAAGCGGGGTCATCTCCTTGCAAGGAATAGAAGCTGCTCGCGTAAGCAGCACTAGTTGGGTTTCTGATAGTATCAGGAGCGAAAGTCACAAGCGTATCTTGCCATCCGTTTTGAACAAACGCCTGACGGGCGCTTTCGAATGCATAGACTCTTTGCTTATACGTTTTAAATTTTCCTAAATACCCATAGTCAAAAAAGTTGGCTTTGTGGTTATCATCTTGCTCAACATTCTTCACCTTAGTGTAAGATGCCTGTAAGGTGTAGTAAGCATTTCTTAGATTAGCAGAAGTTTTTTCTTCCTTGCCTTCGGGCGCAGAGTTGAACTTTTGTTGCAAGCGACCATAAACCCTCCAAGTGTTATCAATAGATTGTGGATTATTAACCGGATTGAATAAAGAATAGTCGTAAACAAAATCGTGTCTATTATTATAGTCTACAGATCCTCCAAAGGTAATGTTTAGGTTGTCGGTTGGTTTAAAATCTAACTTACCATTTAAACGTACAAAGTTGGAGCGTACATTTTGCTTGGCTTTAATTTGCTCCATGTCTGATTTGGTAATAAATTGCGAGCTTTGTACCAATGTTGCACTTCCATTAGGGTTTAATCTCAATGGATTTTTCTCTAAATCGGCCATTACATCATCCTTTATTTTCCACATACCAACAGCAGACGGGTCAGGGTCTCTTTCTGTTGATACCTCACCAGACAAAATGAAGCCTAGGATTGCTCTTTTGTTTCCGGCAGAGTCTTTTTTAGTTACTAAAGGACCTCCGAAAGAGAAGCCAAGGAAATTATACCCAAATTTATCAGTAACCTCAGAAGAAATTGCTTCAACACCACCAAAATATGTGCTTTGAGGACCTCTTGTAGTAATATTTACGATACCCGATGTAGCATCTCCAAATGAAGCAGGTAAACCACCTGTAATTACAGAAATTTGCTCGATACTAGATTGCGGTAAACCAGCAGAACCAATAACACGCATACCATCGATAAACGTTTCTGATGATTCAGAACGACCACCACGGATATTTACTGCATCACCTTCGTCAACTTGCGCCACACCCGCAGATTGAGCAACAACCGAATTTACATTTTTGGTTGCCATCTTATCGTAATCTTTTTTAGTTACGGTTTTGGATGTACTTGCGTTGGGGTCGATAAGCGGAACAACGTGAACCACTTTCTCAAATACCTTTAATTCAACACCTGGCATAATGGTGGCGGTTACATAGGCAGTTTTGGCGTCAATGATATTAACATTGGTAATTTCAATCCCAGCGTAGCCGGTGTAGCTTACCTTGATGTTGTAAACACCAGGCTGAATTGGCTTAATGAGTGCCTCACCATCAATTGTCGCAGCTGCGGCAGCAACCTGCTGATTTCCAGACAAAACCACCACCGTAGCAAAGGGCACTGTTTCTTTGGTTGTTCCATCAACTATGGTAACTTTAACAGCTCCGCCTTGCGCTAATACTGTGGATAGCGTACCGATTACCATTACAAACGTTAAGTAAATTTTCCTTATCATAATGTTATTATTGTGTTAGATTAACATCGCTTTTCAAAGCGGGTAAAGATATGGAATAATTATTTTTTTATCCAAATTTAACAACTCCATTTTTTGTGCAAATTTCCACTAAACCCTGTTTTTCAACGTGTTTCGAACAATAAAGTTTCTAATTTTAACGATTGATTTTTGCTGATTTTTTATAAAATTTGATCATTAGTTACTTTTTAAACAGCCTAAAGAGTATGAATTCTTTTCTCGGTTCATTAACTCTGCGGGATTTCTTTTTTGACTGCTTCATTCGCTTTCTTGTTTTTTTTGTCTGAATTTTTTGATGTCTTTTCCTTCCGGCCTCTTCTGCTTTTATGCGTTTTTCTTCTTGCAGATCAAATGCATCTCGGTCTTTTTTAGTGCGCATGTTTTCCGGCTCCGAGCTTTGTGCCTTACTTTGGGTAATAAAAGCCGGTGTAATGCATAGCAACAAAAGAAAAAATAACTTTTTCATTATTGAAATAATTAAAATTTTTCAAATTAAGTAAAAATAGTTGGCACATCTTTTTTTAATTTAAACGAAGGTTGCTTGCTTCATTTGTTGATAAGAGATAAAAGTGTTAATAAATGTTGCCTGCCTCATGAAATTTTTTTTATTTTACCTTTGTGATGCAATGAAAGCTACAAAACACACCCTCATAATTGTTATCTGCTCACTGTTATTTTTGCTTTCTGTTTCATCTTGCCGCAAGCGAAAAAACACGATTGTACCTTACATTCCGGTGAATATTTATATCTACACTTCAGACCCTCGATTCAATACCTTAAATACTCCGGGCGGCTGGGTATACTTGAATGGTGGTTCGCGAGGAATTATTGTTTACAGAAGATCAAATGAAGAGTTTGTTGCCTATGATAGGCATTGCACCTACGATGTTGATAACCCTTGCGGACAAGTTGAAGTAAGTTCAACGCAAATAACAGCTGTTGACAGTTGTTGTATGTCTGAGTTTGTATTAACCGATGGATCTGTTGTAAAAAACCCCGCATCCGTGCCCTTACAAGTATATCAAGTAAGGTTCAACGGTAACGAGTTGCACATTTTTAATTAGTTGAACCAAAATATCACTTAACTGTTTTTAATCATTAACCTTTCTCCCGTCAACATACATGGAAAACAAAGACAAATATTGCAACAGCCTTACAGGCTACTCAAGATTTTTAACAAGAGAAGTGAAGATAGGAGATGTACCTATTGGTGGTAACAACCCCATTCGCATTCAAAGTATGACTACCACCGATACGATGGACACCGCAGCCACCGTGGCACAAACCATAAGAATTATTGAAAGTGGTTGTGATTATGTGCGCATTACTGCTCCAAGCTTGAATGAAGCACAAAACTTAGGTGTAATAAAAAAGGAATTGCGTGCAAAGGGTTATCACACACCGCTGATAGCCGATATTCACTTTACACCAAATGCTGCTGAACTTGCTGCCCGATTGGTTGAAAAGGTTAGGGTAAACCCCGGCAACTATGCCGACAAGAAAAAATTTGAGGTAATCAACTACAACGATGATACCTACCAAGCTGAGTTAGACCGCATTAGAAATAGGTTTACTCCTTTAGTAAAAATTTGCAAAGAATATGGCACAGCTATGCGTATTGGCACCAATCATGGGTCATTGAGCGATCGTATTTTAAGTCGCTATGGCGATACTCCGCTTGGGATGGTTGAAAGCGCTATGGAGTTTTTGCGCATTTGCGAAGATGAAAATTTTTACAACATAGTATTGTCAATGAAAGCCAGCAATCCCAAAATAATGGTGCAAGCATACAGGTTGTTGGTAAACAAAATGATTGAAAACAATATGAATTACCCGCTTCATTTAGGTGTTACAGAGGCCGGTGATGGAGAAGACGGAAGAATAAAGTCAGCTGTTGGTATTGGCACTTTGCTGGAAGACGGCCTTGGTGATACGGTGCGCGTTTCGCTTACCGAAGACCCTGAGTTTGAAGCCCCTGTAGCAATTGCACTTGTGAACCGATATAAAGGCAGAAAAAATATTGAGCAACATCAAAACCATCAATATATTGAAGATGCCGGCACATCATTTTACTCCCCCTTTGAATACAACAAGCGCAAGAGTTTTGAAGTACTTAACATTGGGGGTAGTCAGGTTCCTCGTGTGGTTGCCGACCTCAGCAACAAAAAAGAAATTCAACCCTCAACACTTTACGGTGTAGGTTACAACTACTCGGTAGCACTCGATAAGTGGCACCTTTCTGATATGGCTGTTGATTATATTTACACAGGGGACCTTCCCGTAGATTTCGAAATACCTGGCACACTTGGCGTCATCGTTAATAATGAAATCTGGCAGCAACAACAGTCGCTTACGAGGCACTATCCATTGTTTTGTGCGAGTGAAATATTTACAGCAAAACAAATTAGCAATACGTTGAATTTTGTGGCGGTTGAGATTCAATCATTGACCAGTGAATTTATCACCAAAATAAGCGAAATGAAAACGGTGGTATTGATATTAGATACCTTTTCCTCGCACGGTATGGCCGAACAGCGCGCCTTGATGGTAAAATTGATGGCGCTTAACTGTGACCTCCCTGTAATCATCAAAAGAAACTATAAAGACTTGAGCGAATCGGACATGCAATTGTATGCCAGCACCGATTTTGGCGCATTGTTTTTAGATGGCTTTGGTGATGGTACTTGGCTCAAAACTGAGAACTGTGGAGGTGCGGCCATTGTAAACAGCACCACATTCGGAATCTTGCAAGCCACACGAAACAGGATTTCAAAAACCGAATACATTTCTTGCCCAAGTTGCGGCAGAACACTTTTTGACTTACAAGAAACTACTGCAAAAATCAGAAAAAGAACACAGCATTTAAAGGGAGTTAAAATTGGTATTATGGGTTGTATTGTAAATGGCCCGGGAGAAATGGCCGATGCTGACTATGGATATGTTGGTGTTGGTGTTGGAAAAATAACCTTGTACAAAGGAAAGGAAGTGGTTAAGAAAAATATACCAAGCGAAGAAGCTGTAGATGCACTTATTGGATTAATAAAGGAGCATGGCGATTGGGTTGAAGAACCTGTTGCACAAGGTTAGCAGGCAATAGGCGTTAAGCGTTTTTTAGCAATGCCTTAGGTGGCTATTAAAAGCTAAAATAAATGTTTGGTGATATTGTGGCGCAAGCAGTTATTGTAACCTCAGCACTATTTTTTACTGATCTTTTTCGCAAGCAAATATCCTATAAATGCCATTGGCATATAAGCCCCTGTTAAATCAACCACATTAAACCAAAATGGTGCCGGCAATAGGTAAACATTGATTGCACCGGCCGCAAAAAAAATTAAGCCGGCCCCAATGGCAAACTTTTGATGATACGCATCAACGCGTAAAACTATGATTAAAGCAGCGAGCATGGTTCCTAAAGCATGGGCCAAAAACGGCATTAAAAAATGAATGGGTTGCATGAGCGGCATTGCGGCTTTTAATCCTTCCATTGTTTTC
>JALRAS010000009.1:30191-45170 GCA_023262495.1 Bacteroidia bacterium
GTGGAGGTACAATATTACCGCTAAGCATAATAATAACCATGTTAAGGCCCATTCCGGCAATAATGGCAATAACAAAACTGATGGCTCGGTTGAAGAATTTATTTTTCATGTTGGTAGGAACTTTTTGTTGTTACAAATTTACATTTTTATCAATAGGTTTTGTTGCATCTAACCCAAATTATGCATTTGAAAACATGAAACTGTTCCTACCATTATTTTTTACCTTTTTTTGACCATGAATGTATATGCAATAATAATGTGATGATGCCTTGCCACAATAAAAGGAGGTTGTTTTAGTTAGTGCTTAAAATATATTTCCATTTGTTAGTATTATATCGTGTACAAGGTTTTTAAATCATATTGGTATCGCATTGAAAAACCGATGTTGTTTTTTTGTATTTCACTCCTAGTTTTCATGTTATCAATTGTTGTTATTCATATCAACACTAGTTGGTATGACAGGTTGGTTGTGATGAACATAATTATTTGGATACTATTAGCCCTTGTTTATCATCGCTTTGCCATATGCTCCATTTTTGTGGTCATTGCTTTGTTTGATTGTATCGAACAGCAGGCAACCAATGAAGTTAGCATCAACAAATCGACCTACTATTATTTATTTGAGCCACTCACAAAAAATAGCTGTTATTGCAGTTACATGCTATATGAAAATACAATCCCGAAGTGTGTTGAAAATCAACAAAGTATTGCGGAAACCGAAAAAAATTGGACGATTGCCTATTTATCTCAAAATAAAAAAACAATCGCTCATCTTAAAGAGTTGGGTTGCTATTTAATTACCTACTCCAATAATTTGGTTCAATTGTGGTTTAACGATGTGGTGATTGATTTGAGCAAAGATACCGATGGTAGTATACTGTTGGCAGAGAGCAAGCTGCATTGATGGCTATTGTCAATAAAATCATAGTCTTTCGATTTTTACTAGAATATTTGCTTCGTGATTTTTTCGTATTTTTTTTGTACAATTGCAACAACCAAAATATTTAAGCAATGAAAGGAAAACATTTTTTAACCGCATTTTTCGCATTAATGGTAATTTTTTGTACCGCCCCGGTAATAGCCGGTGACGGAGAAAAACCCAAAGATAAAATTATAGGTGTTTGGGAAGTTGGTAGTGGCAAAGCAAGAGTCAAAATATTTTCATACGGAAATAAGTTTGGCGGTAAGATAGTTTGGTTAAAAGAACCCAACTACCCCGAAGGAGGTGCCAAGGTTGACAGAAACAATCCTGACGAATCTATGCGAACTAAGCCGCTACTGGGTTACACCAATTTAACAGGATTTGAAGCCAAAGGAGATGGCAAGTATGAAGGCGGTACTATCTATGACCCCGAAAACGGAAGTACTTATAACTGTGTGATTAGTATGCCCGATGATAATACATTAGAAGTTAGGGGTTATATTGGTGTTTCTTTATTTGGCAGAACAGATGTTTGGAAAAGAGTTATCGTAAAGAAATGATGAAAAATAAACTTATACTGCTAATGATTTTCGAATTTTTTGGACTCATTGGCTATGCTCAAAAAGATACTACAATTGTGCCTGATGAAGAAGAAGATTTCAGCCAATACAACAATGTTGAAACTGTACCCACAAAAAGGTACTGCAGCTCAAAAATTTTAGGTATTAGTCCTTCAAAATTAATTTCTGTGGGGTATGATTTTATTGCATCACACCAAGTAACTGCAGGTTCTTTTTCGGGCTTTAATGAGCGCTCTGCCACCATACAAAGCAATTCGGGCTTGCGTATTGCAGCCAATTTTCCGGTTGTATCTAATACACGCTGGTTAATTAATCTTGGCTTTACCAGATGGGAAAGCAATTATCAAATAAATGATGCGGGAGGTTTAACCCATCCTTTGTTAAACACGCTTGCCAATAATGGCCTACGTACAAGTGGTATTAATGCTACCATATTTAAACCCTTCAACGAATATTGGTTTACCATTGTACAAGTTTCCGGTGATTTTAATGGCGATTATAAAATAGGTGAAATGCCTAACGGCAATCAGGGCAAATACTCTGTTTCGGCACTTTTCGGAAAAAAGAAACACGACAGAATGCAGTTGGCTTTTGGTGTATCTCGCACCTATCGCGCAGGAGGACAGGCATATTTTCCCATAGTGATGTACAACTATACAGCTCCCAATAAAAAGTGGGGAGTTGAAGCACTGTTGCCGGCAAGAGCTAACTTTAGGTATACCATTAACGCCCGTAATTTATTATTGGCTGGTTTTGAATTAGAGGGGAATGCATACCGACTCAACAACATGATGGACAACAACAGCGCTATTGTTTATAATCAACTTGAATTGAAACGTTCAGAGTTAAGACCCAGAATTACCTATGAATTTGGTTTGTACAAATTTATTTGGTTGTCGGTTCAAGCGGGATATAGAATCAATTATCGATATAATGTTGAGGACGGAGATCGGTTCAGAAGTATTACCAATAAAGATCCATACTTGATGGAGAATACACTTGGCAATGCTTTTTACACCAACATCTCAATCAATTTGGTATCTCCATAAGCCCATCATTTTATGCATATCTAAGCAACGTTTGTGATATGCGTTTAATGCTTTGTAAACTGTTTTTTTAGTTGGTTTGAGCCAATTTAATTAAATAAAAGCAAAAGGTTATATCACTAAGATTATTTTTTGATTTAGAAATTACAACAATACTATTATCTTTGTAACAATTAATACTATTATCTATGAAAAAACTCTTACTAAATTTATCTTTATTATTACTTGCAGGGCAGATTGCCAGTGCACAAGACACCTTACTTACAGAGAAGTTTGAAACCGGAGGGCCTGACAACTTTTCTTTAAATCCACCAACCGGAGCAGAAGCCTTTTGGATTAATTTTGACGGAGATGGTTTGCCTGATGGCAGTAGTGGAGGCCGTCCGCTAGAGTGGTTTGCCGGCTTAGGATATGATTTAAATGACACCAATAATACGGTTGCGGTAAGTAATTCGTGGACCAATGATGCTTCTACAGCCATTCAAAATTGGATTATTTCTCCCCCAATAACTGTAGGTGACGGTTCATACACGCTGTACTGGAAATCTGCTTCCTACCAAACTCCTTTATACTTAGATGGATATAAGGTATTGGTATCTACAACCAACAATTTGGAAACAAGCTTTACAGATACGCTTGCTAAATTTGCTGAATATGAATCACGCTTAAACCCACTGCCCGATAGTAGCTTCAATAATTACACCTTCTCTGAAGGATTTGTTCATGGTGCCGATGGACAGTACGTTTTGTACACCGGTGACTCTGCACGTTTCAGAGGTTTATTAAGACCAGATTCTGTTAGCTTGGCTGCCTATGCTGGACAAACTATCTACATTGGTTTTGTTGCCGACTCACATGATGATAACTTGTTGTTTTTAGACGATATTTTGGTGTATTCACCAACAGCAAACTCTATTAATGAAAATAAGGCGCAAAACTTTAACATGGAAGTTTTCCCAAATCCTACATCAAAAAGTAGCAGAGTGAATTTTTATGTTGATCGTTTCTCTCCTGTTGTTATTTCCTTAATTGATATGGAGGGCAAAGTGGTTAAAACAATTGATCGTGGCCAATTAATGACCGGCAATCATTTTGCTGATATCGATTTAACCAATATTCCACAAGGAAATTATTTTGTTCAAATCAGCAGTAATTATAAAACTGAAGCTAGCAAGTTGAGTGTAGTGAAGTAGTTAAACACTCTTGCAGTATTACAAAAATGCTCCGATTCAATGAATGAATTCCGGAGCATTTTTGTATCCGTAATTTTACACCAAATTGTGCTAAAGGAAATCCCTAACAACGATAGCACTTGCAATTTAACCCGAATTAATCAATAAAAGTTACGCATGTAACGCACTAGTGATTTTATGAGGGTAATCACGCTTAGCAGCTGTAATTTTTTTATACACCCCATCCCAAAGGGCTAACCTTTGTTGTAAAGATGCAATAACGGCCTCTTGGGCTTCATGCCATAGTTGCTCATTGTCTCCACACAGCTCTTCGGTCATTTGCATGGCAAGGTGGCTGTGATGACCTCCATCAACCTCAATATGTCGTTCGATGTAGTATTTAAAAGTACTTATTTCACTAGGAAAGTTTTTATGTATTTCATTAATCATAGACAAAAACATCCCGGGTATAAGATCTTCGCGACCAAAAGTAAAAACAGCTGATTGTAGGTGTGCTTTATTGCTTGCAACTATACCGAATGTAAAGTTTACAAATGAAGCGGCCTCTTGCGGTGTTTGACCGCTTAAAAATGCTGATTCAAAGTTGCCGGAAGTGCGCAAATTATTAATAAAGTTCTCGATTCCCGAAGTATCTGCACCGCTTTGTTTCATGGCATCGAGATAGAGCTCGAAATGACTGATGCGCTTTCCGTTCAAATCAATATCTGACTCTTCACCAACAACAATTTCATTTATTAAATAGCGGGTATCAGCTGAACCAACAGGAAACCAAGGCGTAGCGGTGCAAGTTAAATTATATTGTAATGCTTTTAACAACGACATAAAATCCCATACCGCATACACATGATAATGCATGAAAACCTTTAAGTCATCTAAATTTTCAATAGCCGCATAAACTTTATGATTAATAATTTGCTGACGCAATGGCTCAATCTCGGCTTTTATTTTGGTAATGTATTTGTTCATTATGTGAAAATTTCAATTTGCAAATAAAGCAATTGTCAAAGTTAAAACACAAGAATTAAAACAAGGTTTTTTCTATCGATAAATAGAAAGATGAATGGCTTAACAAAAACACATTCTTGATTATTTCACAACCGAAAAAACAACCACTTTAAAAGTTTGTCCAGACCGATTGCTCTGTTGAAACTGTGTCAACTGTTTTACATGAGGGATTGCAGCAATATCATTGGGAGTAACCTTACATTCAACACCAAAGTGTGAGTCCCAAAAAATTAAGTCTCCGGTTTTTAAAGAGCTGCTGAAATCAGGGTACTGCAGCATACAAGTATTGATGTATGCAGCCGTGTTAAATGGATCAACATTTAAGAGCATACTAAGCATAGGGTACATACAAAACACTTTTTTATTGGTAGGCACTTTGTGTTGCTTCACCCATGAGGCGGTATTAATGAGTACTTGTGTTTCTAAATCGGGTGTTAATGGAGGTTGGTATTGTTTGATTGGCCAAACAATTACGGCAGTTACCATAGCAATTAGCATTAGTGGTTTTAGCTTGTTTATCTTTGAAGAAAAGTCAAGGACTGTATTCAATCCCAAGAAGGCCACAATGCTGAACATAGGAGCAACACCAGCCATCACTCGATGCAAGCCCAAAGACCCAAACAACCCCTTCCACCAAAAAACAGCATGCATTACAAAATACACGGTGAATGATCCGAGCACTAATAGTATCAACCCCCACGAAAACTGCGGGTGTTTTTTTCCTTTCAGGAGTAAGGCCAAGCAGGCGATTACAAATAAAACTACAAGGGGCAACCCAAAGAGGCGATCGTTGGCCGCCACAAAGTGAAAAAGAGAGCCTTTGCCATAAATATCTAGGGCTCCTTTGTATGGATTTTGATGCACAATCCAAAGCAAATCACCATCGGCTAAATATCCTGCTAAAGAGTAAATAGCTGTGCCCGTTCCCAATAAAAAGATGCTTTTCCATTGTTTATACATCATCAAATACACTGCGAAAACAGGTATTATAAAAAAACCCTCGGTTCGGGCAAAGGGGAGAAAAGACAGAACTATGGCTCCAACCGCCATATTACCTTTTATCATGAGCCATACAGAGGCAGTTAACAAAAGAGCAAAAGTGGGCTCTGTTAATCCGCTGAAACTAGTCATGAAAAACAAGGGAGAAAAGAATACCAAAATAAAACAAAGAACCGTATGATCGAATCCCAATTGCCGCACTATTTTGCAAGCTAGAATTGCCGTAAAGGTATTACACAACAAGTTGAAAATATTACTGCCGATAAATCCAAATTGAGCAAATGGCATGCATAATAGTGTATAAATAGGTTTGCCCCAATGATCGAGCAATAAGTGTGGATGGTGTAGGGCATATTTTGCAATTAAATAGTGCTGCACACCATCGCCAGGATCGTAGGTGCCTTGGCTCATAAGAATAAGGCATAGCATCACAAAAAAGCAACCTGCTGCTACTGTATAAAGCAATTTATTACTGTTAAAATTGAGTACACTATTGCTCTTGTTTTGCATATAGGTAATTTAGTAAGTACAGGCCTTTAGTTTATTTTCATTTTAGGCACACGTATCAACAGTATGAACCCCAGCACAAAGAACACAATGAGTGCAACAATTGGTGTACGCATCGTATCACTCAGCTCGTTAATGATGCCAAAGGTGGCCATGCCAAAAACAATGCTCAATTTTTCGGTTACATCATAAAAGCTGAAATAAGAAGCATGGTCTTGGGTTTCGGGAAGCATTTTTGAATAAGTTGAGCGAGAAAGTGACTGAATACCGCCCATGACCAAGCCAACAAAGGCCGCAACAATATAAAAATGCACCGCGGTAAACACAAACAAATAGGTAAAAATGCAAATTAGTGCCCATATAATAGTAGCCACTTTGAGTGTGAATAAGTTTCCTTTTTTTGCAGAGGTAAGTGAAAACAAATAGGCGCCCAACATCGCTACAAACTGAATAATTAAAATTGTTGTAATGAGCTGCCCTGCTTCCATTTTTATTTCATCGGAGCCAAAATGATTGGCCACCAACATCACCGTTTGAACACCCATGCTATAAATGAAAAAAGCAGGTAAAAAAGTCACCAATTTTTTATTGTGTTTTAATTCCCTCCAAACCTTAATCAGTTCTTTGAATCCCTTCAGGAGATAGCCCTTTTCTTGAGCCGAATGTTGTTTTTTAGAGGTTTGACCGGGAAGGTGATAAAAGGTGATTTGTGAAAAACCAAACCACCAAATACCCACAGTTACAAAAGACCATTGCATCATTTGAAGTTTTTCGGCACCTGTTTCTCGGGTCATTACCATTGCAAGGTTGGCGATTAGCAGCACTGCACTTCCAACATAGCCCATTGCAAAACCTTTTGCACTCACAGCATCTTGCTGCTCAGGGGCTGCTATTTCGGGCAAATAAGCATTGTAAAAAACTAAACTTCCGGCAAATCCAATGCAAGCCAAAATAGCTAGTAACACACCGAGGTATAATGTTTGTGCATTAAAGAAATACATCAGCGAACAAGATGTTGCACCCAGATAACAGAAAAATTGCATAAATTTTTTCTTACTGCCACCGTAATCTGCAATGCCAGATAACAAAGGAGACAGAATAGCAACAACAAGGAAAGCAAAAGCAATAGCAAAATCATACAGCGTGGTATTTTTCACTTGAAAGCCCAAAAAGTTGACAAGGTTAGAAACCTCATTCCCTGCAGCATCTTTTGTTGTGGTAACAGCTTTGTAATAAATAGGGAATATAGTGGCTGTAATGACCAAATTGTATACCGAGTTTGCCAAATCGTAGGTAGCCCAGGCATTGATGAGCTTTTTACTTCCTTTTAGGTGAGTTGTCATGGTTTGTATTTTCGGGTAAATTCATTTGTTCAATTACGAAAGTAGTAAAAGTTATAAACTCTTCTAATTGATTTTTATTTTCATAAGCATATTGCTCGGCTTTTTTAAAAAGTATCAGCGCCTCTTTGAAATTACGCAAATAATAATTGGCCAACCCCGCATAAAAATAAGCATTGGCGCTAGTACTATCATTATGCAATACTCGGTTGAAGTATTCTTGTGAAGTTTTAAAATCAAAAAGGTAGAGATAAATGAGCCCTAAATTTTGCAGGACCTTTTGATCTCCAATTGCTGCTTTTTCTTCAAATTTTTTAATGTTGTCGCGGGCAATTCTAAAATCTTCCTCACGTATCTCTGTTTGATTACTTCCTTGATTAAAAATTCGCGCAAGCGCCATATTATTATATGCTCCTAAAAACAAGGAATCGTATCTAATTGTGGTGTTATAATCTGATACCGCAAGATGATACTTTTTAATGGCAAAATAACAGTTGCCTCTACTGAAATATAAGAGCGCATCTTTAGGTTTATTTTTAATTGCGACCGAGTACAAAACAGCTGCCTCTGCATAGTTGTTTTCATTTTCGTAAATGTGCGCCAACAGCAACGCTGCCTCATAATTTGAAGTATTCTTATAAACCAATTTTTTGAGTTTTTTTATGGCCTTTTTTTGTTTGCCGGATGTAAGATATTGCTTGGCTTTGTTATATTCCAAGCTGTATTTTTGCGCATCTGACTGGGCAAACAAATCATTAGTTTTGAAACATAGAAATAAACAAACCGCCACCCCAATAAATGCAGTGTGGGTTTTTATTTGCTCAATGCCTAATATTAATGCCTTATATAACCCTATGCGATATGACATTGCTGTTTTTTTATGTTGAACTACAGAATTATTAATTTCTACATGTATTTTTTGCAGCAGTTTCTAATAATATGCTAACCATCTTTTCTGAAATGTTTCGTTCAGTGTTTTCAAGAAAGTTGTTAAGTTAAGAAATTTATATGATTCTCTAGGATGCGGCTTAACAAAAGATCATACAAAGGTGTATTACACCCCTTTAATCAGGGTTTTTGAAGATTACAGAGAACTTGAAAAAAATTTAATTTTTTTACCTGATATTTTATACTTTTGAAAATCATGCCGTACAAAGACAAAGAAATCGAAAAGTTGTATTACACAATAGGTGAGGTATCTTCAATGCTCAATTTGAATGCTTCTCAAATTCGTTTTTGGGATAAGCAATTTGAAATTATTAAACCTCATAAAAACAAGCATGGCAACCGTCTTTTTACTACAAAAGATATTGAAGCCATAGCAAAGGTAAATGAGTTGATTAACGAAAAGGGATTCACCATTCAGGGCGCAAGACAATACCTGGAGCAAAGCCCAGAAATGTTTGATGATAAGCGCGAACAAGCCATTGCCTATTTGAGACTACTAAAGGAAAAACTTTCGCTTTTACAAGAGTAAATCAGGTAATATCAATTTATAAATCGTTCAACTCCTTGATTCTCGCAAGCATTTCGGTACCAATAGCGGCAATCTCGGGGTGCGGGTCATTTGATAGTTCTTCTGCTGTACTATAAAAAATCATCCAAGGACGAGCCCTTAGGGCCCTTGCTCCCGCCAAGCGAGTTGAAACTTCATCCATAGTTAAAAAGGTGGTTAATACACCTGCAGAGGCCGCATCATATTCATCCATATCTGCAGCTATTTCCATGGCAACACGTGCAATTTCTTCTTCTGTTCCATCGATTAATTTCAACAAGGCGTGTTTTAACAAATCGTCACGTTTCCATACAGGAAAGCTCTTGCTTAACATTTTGATCATTTCTTTTGCTGACTTGCCCCTTACAAGCAGATAATGCACCTTAGTGAGTTTATCGTCAATATAATTAATCGCTGTTTTTTCATCTGCTGCCATCCAAAGAATGCGGTGCATATCCAAGGTTACTGGTATGTCATGAATACTGTACCCCACAGCCGAAAACTTTTCATGCAGCATTTTCTCATCTATAGAATCCTTAATAACCAGTGTTTTCATCTGCTGATACGTTTGGGTTAACAAAACTAACACAATACTACCATTGAACCCAAATTCCGCATTAGAAAATGCAGAATCACTAAAGCAGCTGTAATTTAATCCATTGGTTTATTGGACTATTGCAGAAACCTTACCGGTATTAACACAAGTATGGGTCTTTGAAAACAAGGAGTTTGATTTGTAAAGTCCACCAAACACGTATTTTTTTTTTTCGCATTATTTACATGACAACAATCATAATTTAACATGATAAGCATCAGTGCTCGGCAATTTATCTATGCTGACTTTTGCATCATTCTATTATTAATCACTTAAAAATAAATAATTATGAAAACAACTACATTAATTTTGATGATGATGTTTGGTTTATTTGCTGTTCAAGTAAGCCATGCACAAATTCCAACCACCCAACTTAGAAGTATTGATTGTGGTAAAACTAACCTCATACCAACAGCTCAAATTCAATGCGATCCGGTTGCGGGAGCCAACCTTTATCAGTGGGAGTTTAGAGACATTAATACCAATGCTGTGGTAGGGGTAAAAAACACTATCGGCTTCGTTTTTGCACCATCCTTGATACCTGCGCTACAATGGAATACCCAATACAATTGCGCTGTTAGAGTTAGAGTGGGGTCAACATTTGGCAATTTTGGTCCTGTTTGTTTAACCGGACTTGCTGAAGACCCGGCTATTGCAGGTGTGCCAGCAACCGCTTTGCGACCACAATTTTGCAACTCAAACACATTGTTAATAAACAGCACTGTTGCATGTTCGCCCGTTCCTATGGGATCTTTGTATGAGTTCGAATTTACCAATACGAATACGCAACAGGTTTCTTCCGTAATTCTTCCCGGAATATATTTAACCTTAAACAACCCCGCTTTGGGATTGCAACCCGGTCAGTCATACGAAGTAAGAACCAGAGCATTTGTTTTTAATACTTGGGGAGTTCCCTCTACCGTGTGCAACATCAGCATCAATGCTCCCATTAACAATGTTGTAGCAAACCACAATGCACCTGCTTGTGAAGGAACAGCGCTACAATTGACAGCAAGTTTTCAAGGGGGTATTTCGCCAATAACCTATAACTGGACTGGACCCAATGGCTTCAGTAGCAATCTGCAAAATCCTTTAGTTTCAAATCCCGCAAGCGGTACATACAATCTAACTGTAACGGGTAGTTTGGGCAGTGGTAGCGGAAGTGCGTCAACCGCTGTAACTGTGCAACCTTCACCAGTTACCCCAATCATTTCGGGTGAGTTTAATTTTTGCCCCAACAACGCTGCAACACTTGATGCGGGTGCCGGATATAGCAGCTATTCATGGAGCAACGGCATGCTTACCCAAACTGCCATTATATTGCTCCCTGCTGTATATACGGTAACTGTTTCGAACTCTTTTGGGTGCACTGCCAGTGCCTCTGTAGATGTTGCTCCTTGTGTAAGCAATGTACAATCAACACAACTTAGAACCGTTGATTGCGGTAAAATCAATCTTACTCCGAATGCACAGTTTGCCTGTAACCCGGTTGCTAACGCAACAAATTATCAATGGGAATTTAGAGACCCTTCAACACTTGCCCTATATGCAAGTTATGTATCGCAACATTTTATTACGGCCGGTGAAGCCATTGTGCCAACCTTACAGTTTAACACACAATACATCACAAGGGTAAGAGCAAAGGTAGCCGGAGAGTGGGGCAACTATGGCGCGCTTTGTACCCTTGGTTTAGGTTCCGATCCTGCTATTGTAGGTGTATTGCCCACACAACTCAGAGATCAATTTTGCAACACAACCTTGCCACTTAACACAACAATTGCATGTAATCCGGTAGCAATGGGCAGTTTATATGAATTTGAATTTACCGATCAAACCAATTTTAATCTGATAAATGTGGTGAGTTCGTTAATATATTTGAATTTGGCTAGTGTATCGCCTGCTCTCCAAGTTGGTCACACTTATGCGGTGAGGGCAAGAGGCTTGGTTTATAATACATGGAGCAATTATGGAACGGCTTGCAACATTACTATTGGCAGCCCTATTGTTGGCTCGGGCTCTAGAGGAACTGCACAAGATGAAACAAGCACCGAGGCTCCCATCGAAACTGCTAATGTGGCTAACAACATAGCCGACCAATTGCTTGCATACCCTAATCCTTTTGATTTGCAAGGTGGCTTCATGATAAAGTCGGCCGAAAATAAATATGTTACTGTAAACTTATTTGATGCAGTTGGGCAGATGGTTTGGAGCAGAAGAGTAAACACCAACAACTACGAACAATTTAACACACAAGACCTTGCTCCGGGATTATATTTTATGAGCACCTCCGAAAATAAAAACAATTCGGTAAGAGTGATTAAAAGCAAGTAATACTTATTGATTTCAACAAACTATAATGTTACTGGCAAAGGAGTATACCCCAACTTGTTATTAAGCCCATGTGGTTAAAATAAAGATACTCCTTAATCACCCAAAAACCCCGCAATTAGCGGGGTTTTTGTTTTTGAATTGCTAAATCGATATCACGACCCAAGCACACGAAATTTGAATAACCTTTAATGGTTTGCTTGGAGTTGATTCACTATCCTAAATCATCGCTTGTAAAAGCCATGGGAAGTAAAGTTCTTACATTATCAAGCACATAAATTACACCTTGGTCTCCTTGCAGAATTAATTCTATGTCATGACCATATAGTTTTTCATACTCTGATAAAACTTGCCTACAAGATCCGCAAGGCGCAACTGGCGCGCTTACCGGAACCCTGTTTGAAAATGCAGTAACAGCAACTTTGAGCGCTTTTACACCCGGAAATTGAGAAGAAGCATAAAACATGGCAACACGCTCGGCACAAATCCCCGAAGGATAAGCCGCATTTTCCTGATTGTTGCCCGTAACAATTTGTCCGTTTGCCAGCAATACCGCACTGCCTACGCTAAAGCCCGAATAAGGTGCATAGGCTTTTTTAGCCACTTCGCGAGCCATGCTCAAAAGTTCAGCATCTTGTTCATTCAACTCGGCTTCGGAGCCGTAACTCTTGTAGTTGAGCTCAAAACTGTGTTTTTCCATGAAAATTTTTTAGTTGGCTTTAAAGCGCAATCAATTATTGCGACTGGAATTTCTTTTTGTGAAACTTCTTTTTCTTTTTGCCGGAACCGCCCCCCATACCATTGCCCATACCACTTCCCGAATGTCCCTGTTGAACGTTGCGTGTTTGTAAGTCGCTTTTATTGGCCAATCGCATGCCTTCTTTAATTTTTAGCTTGCCCTTTGATAAGGTTTGCAACTGTTCAAAAATTACCTCATCAACCACGTTATCTTTATTCCAAGTGATGTAAAAGCTCTTCATCACATTGGCTATGTTTTCTACAAATGTATCTTTCATTTCGCCTTCCTGCATTTCAACGGCCTTTTGTATCATATCTTCCACTATTTTGCCATAGTGTTTAAACCTGATATTGTTGCGCGGATATGGCACTCTGTCGGGCCTTTTGGTAAATGTTTCCGGGCTTGGCTTAGGATAAGGAGAATCAACATCCAATCTAAATTTTGAGATGACAAATAAATGATCCCATAGCTTGTGTTTAAAATCATTCACATCACGCAAATGAGGATTTAATTGACCCATCACATCAATGATGGCTCTAGCCACCTTGTTTCTTTCTTCACGATCTTCAACTGTAATGGCAAAGTCTACCATACGCTGTATGTTTCTACCATATTCTGAGATAATCAGCGGTGGTAAATCGGTGTTGTATTCCAACGAATTTATTGTAATCAAACGAACAAAATTTAGGATTATAGATAGCCGTTAAAGCAACAGCATTTATTTTAAAACAACACAAATGTAATAAAAATGTTGATTATACAATACTTTTACTTGGTTAGCCAATATTATCAACAACAATTTGACACATCATACCAAGTAAAAATCCTGAATAAATTTCAAACGGACTATGTGCTTTTAATTGCAGGCGCGCCCAACCCATAATACCCGATAACATAAACGAGAGTATTACCCATAAAGTATAATCATGCAGACCGTTTATGCCGAGCATTAAAAAAGCCCCTGCCAAACCTCCAATAGCTACCATGTGGGCACTTATTTTAATCTTTAAATTGATAATGCCCGTTAACAATACCGCTATAGTAGCGCCAAGCATTAGTTGTGCAACCATTGGAGGCAAAGGCGCCTTAGAAAGTAACCACCAAGTACTGCTAAAAAAAATAAATGAGGTCAAATATGGCATGTTGCGCTCACCCTGATGATTCACCTGCATAGAGCTAACTAAGCCAAATTTTTTCATCAACAAGGTAGAAAATAGTGGCAATAAGCATGTGTTGAGGAAAACTACCGCATAAATCAAAAACCCTAGTTTTTCACTGACTTTAAAAGCCGAATTGTTCAGTAATAAGTACACCGCATAGGTAGGTATAAATACCGGATGAAATAAGTATGATAACGCTAGGGCGACTTTTGATAATATTCGATTCAAGTTTTTTATGTATAAAACACAAATGGTTTTGCAATGGCCAAATTAATTTGTTTTTGATTTATATCTCCTTCCTCATCCTGGCCACCGGAATATTTAATTGTTCGCGATATTTGGCAACAGTTCTGCGGGCAATGTTGTACCCTTTTTCTTTCAATATTTTAGCCAGCTTATCATCCGTTAGGGGCTTGTTTTTCTTCTCGGCTGCAATGCAATCTTCCAATATCTTTTTAACCTCTCTGGTAGAAACCTCTTCGCCCTGATCGTTTGATAACGACTCACTGAAAAAGGATTTGAGCAGCAACGTGCCAAAAGGTGTTTGTATATACTTACTATTAGCCACGCGCGAAACAGTTGAAATATCAAGCCCCACCCTGTCGGCAATATCTTTCAGAATCATGGGTTTTAATTTGGTTTCATCACCCTCTAAAAAATATTCGTGTTGATAATCAACAATCGCCTGCATGGTAGTAATTAATGTTTGTTGGCGTTGATTAATCGCATCAATAAACCACTTTGCACCTTCTATTTTTTGCTTCACAAACTGCACTGCTTCTTTTTTGTCTTTCGCGGCAAGCTTTGATTTTGAGTACTCTTCAAGCATTTGCATATAGCTTTTACTGACGCGCAACTCAGGCATATTTTTAGCGTTAATGCTAAGTTCAAGTTCGCCATCATTGTTATGCAAAATAAAATCAGGAATGATATGCTGAATGCTTCGCTGTCCTTCATTCATAGAATTTCCGGGGCGCGGATTGAGTCGCAAAATCTCGTGTATGGCATCTTTCAGCAATTCATCATCCCCTTCTTCAGCATCCTCTAAATCGAGCTTTTTAGCAATTTT